>NZ_JAUOQC010000030.1:0-1008 GCF_030547495.1 Neptuniibacter sp. 2_MG-2023
CGAAGGTGGGTCTCAATTTACCCGTTTTTAAAAGGATTTAAAAAGGTGGAATATCCTCAAGAACAACCATACAAGTTGCTTAAACGGACAAAAAACAGTTGGCTTTTGCTCGTTCCTCGCTAATTTTAGCCAACTATTTTATTGCCGCTTAGCAAAGCGTTATGAGGAGATGGAAGTCCAGTGGCATCATCAACAATAGTTGAAAAAAGCTGTTACTTTATAAGTAACGTGTCTTGCTACGATGTAGCAAAAGATTTTGCTAGTCCGCTTTTAGCTGCAATTGCTGTTGTAGCTTCTGTCTTGATTGCATTTAAGCAGTTATCTAAACAACATCAAAACACTCTAGATGCTCAAAAGGAAGAAGCGAAAAGAAATACACGAGTTGAGCTATTCAAGGATATAAATGTTCTATTAGACCAATCAACAGTGTCTATTAGGCAGGTTAACTCTTATTGTTTTGGTAAAAAATATTCTAATTTAGAAATGAAAGCTCAGATTGATCATGTTGAATACTTGGAGCTAATGCAAAGCTTTGGAAACGCTCTTTTAGCTGTTATTTCTAAAGTGGAATCACACGAAATTGTGAACCTTAAATTATTTAGAGTTTTTCGGTTTGCGTTACAGTCAATCCATCATGATTTGTTAGCCCTACAAACTGAAAACGATCGGTTCAAAGTTTTAGAAAGCATAATTGAATTGACCAACGACTCTATTATGTATTTTGGCGATTTCCAAGTCTGCATGCAGAACATGGCTTATGGTGAAGTCTTTGACTCTGATGTGCCACATAGGGTGCCAGCCGATAAAAGGTATAAGGTCATAACTAATTGCCCTGATAGTTTAGATAAATTACATGACTACTTTTGGCAGGAAACGAATTGGGGTAAAAACTGTATTAAGTATGAAGATGAGGCCAAGGAAAAATTCTCCTCATAACAAGTGACTATGGTTCCCAGTCAAGTATTTAGACCATTTTTTCATCCCAGTATGTTCCGTTTTTCACCATCG
>NZ_JAUOQC010000031.1:0-925 GCF_030547495.1 Neptuniibacter sp. 2_MG-2023
TAGCGGTTAAGATGCCGTTTACCCGCGGCTAGACGGAAAGACCCCGTGAACCTTTACTACAGCTTCACAGTGGACTTTGATATTACTTGTGTAGGATAGCTGGGAGGCTTTGAAACTTTGTCGCTAGATAGAGTGGAGCCAATCTTGAAATACCAGCCTGGTAATATTGAGGTTCTAACCTAGGTCCCTAAGCGGGATCAGGGACATTGTGTGGTGGGTAGTTTGACTGGGGCGGTCTCCTCCCAAAGAGTAACGGAGGAGCACGAAGGTACCCTCAGCATGGTCGGAAATCATGCAATGAGCGCAAGAGTAGAAGGGTGCTTGACTGCGAGATAGACACATCGAGCAGGTACGAAAGTAGGTTCTAGTGATCCGGTGGTTCTGTATGGAAGGGCCATCGCTCAACGGATAAAAGGTACTCCGGGGATAACAGGCTGATACCGCCCAAGAGTTCACATCGACGGCGGTGTTTGGCACCTCGATGTCGGCTCATCACATCCTGGGGCTGAAGCCGGTCCCAAGGGTATGGCTGTTCGCCATTTAAAGTGGTACGCGAGCTGGGTTTAGAACGTCGTGAGACAGTTCGGTCCCTATCTGCCGTGGGCGTTTGAGATTTGAGAAGAGTTGCTCCTAGTACGAGAGGACCGGAGTGAACGAACCTCTGGTGTACCGGTTGTGATGCCAATTGCATTGCCGGGTAGCTACGTTCGGACGGGATAACCGCTGAAAGCATCTAAGCGGGAAGCCTCCTTCAAGATGAGATCTCACTGGGAACTTGATTCCCCTAAAGGGCCGTTGAAGACTACGACGTTGATAGGTTGGGTGTGGAAGCGCTGTGAGGCGTTGAGCTAACCAATACTAATTGCCCGTGAGGCTTGACCATATAACGCCCAAGGCGTTTGGCAAGTGATTGATTAGATATAGA
>NZ_JAUOQC010000032.1:0-847 GCF_030547495.1 Neptuniibacter sp. 2_MG-2023
GTGCATTTACCGTCATACATGGCGATATGGTAAGGGTGTTGCGTATGATAAAAATCGCCTTTCGCACGTAGCGCCGCTTCAAACTCATCGCGGCTCATCGGCTGTTTATCGCTTGCGTTGCTTGTCATAATTTATATGGCCTCTACACATCACTGGTAGGCTAAAGCTCTATGGACATACCGTCGTAAGAGATCTCTATACCATGGGAAAGGACTTCTGCATGCTCTGCAGAGTCTTCATCCAGTATCGGGTTGGTGTTGTTTATATGAATCAGTACTTTGCGCGGTTTTTCTAGCGTATCTAAGTACTCGATCATGCCACCCTTCCCTGACTGCGGTAGATGCCCCATTGCCACGCCGAGCTTGTCACCGACACCGGTCACGATGAGCTCGTCTTCCTGCCAAATAGTGCCGTCAACAAGCAACACATCTGCAGATTCCATATACGCGCGTAGATGAGGTTCAATCTGACCTAAGCCAGGTGCATAGAACAATTTTTTACCTGTGCGGGTATCTTCGATTTGCATACCGATATTATCACCCGGGTGCGGATCATCACGGTGAGGCGAGTACGGAGGCGCACTGCTCAACAACGGAACCGCGGTCAACTTCAACTCAGGCACCTGGGGAATAACAAACTCATTCGCCTCATCACCCTCATTGATTGGAATGCGGTTAACATGGTTACCCCCATTCCAATGTTTAAGCATATTTAACGTAGGAAAACCTGAGGTCAGATCCTGCTCAACCATCTCGGTGCACCAGATGTTATGGGGGCAGCCTTCACGCAGCATCAATAAGCCGGTGGTGTGGTCGATCTGACTATCCATATAGACGATCGCAGCAAT
>NZ_JAUOQC010000004.1:0-263387 GCF_030547495.1 Neptuniibacter sp. 2_MG-2023
GAATGGACGGGACTCGAACCCGCGACCCCCTGCGTGACAGGCAGGTATTCTAACCAACTGAACTACCACTCCACGTAATACGGGACTCGAACCCGCGACCTCGATCTCCACCTTAAGTGACAGACCGCTATCCCAACGAAGTGAACTACCACTCCACGTATACGGGACTCGAACCCGCGACCTCGATCTCACCTTAAGTGACGACCGTGATCCCAAACCCGCCAAAGACATTAACTTAGCGCCTCAAACGGAGTGCGAATTTTACGGGTTTTAATGTGCATGTCAAACGTTTCAAATAAAAAAAAAGAAAAAGATCATTACTGCTTATTCTTTGTACAAAATCAGTAAGTTAAATAGAAACTTTAATGAAATCATTATGTTCCCATAAATAGTAAACCAAGCTATCCACCCAGACCTAACCTCTAGCTAATAAACCAATATACCCATTCTGAGCACCAATCCCCATATATCGGTATTTATAAATCAAATACGTTAAAATAGCGTTTAACTTAACCCGATCAGTAACACTTACTAACGTTCGAATAACAACTAAGGTATCGCATGTCAGAAAGCTCTGTTAGTTATGCAATGGATCAGTTTATTAACAAATTGATAACCATACAGCCCACACCTCCCAAGATGAGATTTGATGAGGACTGGCCCTCCCTTTGCTATCTAAATAAAGGCAGTGACGGATCTTTAGTCGATTGGCGTCCAACACGCCAACTAAAAGCCAATGATATGTTTACTCGTTTAAGCGCAGCACTTGAAGAAGAGATACATCAAGATATTATTGATTACTACAGTCGCTACTGGTCTGATCCTATCCCTGCAAAATCAGCGGATGGCGATTTAAGCTTACTGCAATCCTGGAATGAAGAAGATTTAGAACGGCTACGAGGCAACTTAATAGGTCATGCACTCTCTAAACGACAGCAAAAACGGCCACTGACTTTTTTTATTGCATGCCCAGAACCTGATAATGATTACTTTATCAGCGTCGATAATTACAGTGGCGAAGTATGGCTAGAAAAACCAGGCAAACCACCAATACGAAAACTAGAAGATACTTTAGCCGCTTTTATTAACGGCCTAAGCCCACGCCCTATAACGGATATGGAGTAATTTAATGCTATCGACTTATTCTTTAAAAATGATGATTCCTGCAGCATTACTAATGCTATTCACAGGCTGCGCATCCTTAAATTCACAAGTGATAGATATCCACCCCGAACTGCAAGTCTCGCGAAAGCTGGATAAAGAGATACGTATAGACGTCCAAGCCCAAGATCTAAGAGCAAACAAAGTCGTAGGTTACCGAGCAACAGACAAAACACCATCCCCTGAAATCATCCTAAAAGACAGTGTAGCCCTACTAAAACACTCCACCGAACACGCTTTAGAGGATATGGGGATTCGCCGCTTCTTTAAAGGCGAATATACAATGAAAGTGAATCTTATCAGTCTAAATTACCAAGTAGAAAAACATGGACTCAAGCAAATCGTTAATTTAGATATGAAAATTAATGTAGACCTAACAAAAGGCAGTAAACGCTACACAGGCAGCTATACAAATGAGAAACAGCACACATTTGTTGGCACTCCATCAGAACAAGAAAATATTAAAATAATTAATGAACTAGTGACTGAAAATATGAATCTAGTCGTGAATGACAAACAACTGCTGGACTTTATTCAATTCAACTAAACCTAAAAACAGGGATATCAGGGGGTAAAGTCTCTGATATCCCTACTAAAACGCAACAACTACCAACCGACAGTAAATGATAATAAACGGCTAATTTGACTTAAAGGCCGCCCCGATTCTACTTGCCAAAGATTAAAACAATCCTGCACTTTTTGCAGATCACGCTTGGCCGTCGGCTTTTTATCGATAATCCCTTGAGCTTTCAATGCTGCGACCACATCATCGGTTAGAATAAAAGAATCTTTCCCCACCATTCTTAAAAAATAAGCACCTGAATTACCACCAAGCTGCTGACCATGTTTTTTAAGGTAAGCCCACAAACCAACAATATCTGAAGTGGGCCAATCAGCTAAAAATCGTGCAAAGCTACCCTTATTTAGAGCTAACTCATGGACCATTAACGCATTATTGCGAGTCGCTTTAATCTTACCCCAATGCCTAATAATCTTATCATTCTGCATCAGTTTTTCGAGCTGCTCATCACTCATCAAACTAATCTTTTCAGGATCAAAGCCAAAGAAAGCTTTCTCGAATTCAGGCCATTTACTGTCAACTAAAGCGTGTTTCAATCCAGCGCGAAACACCCTTCGTGACATAACACTCAACAAGCGATCATCTGCTATCAAAGCAAGCTCTTCTGTTTCTAAAGGCTGAGGGAGTAAAAACTCTATATCATCCTCCAGCTTATGCTGCTTTGCATGCTCATAAATCCACTGAAAACTCTTCATGGTTTTAAACAGACTCCTCATCAAAATCCAATGAGGCTGAGTTAATGCAATAACGAAGCCCTGTAGGCTGCGGCCCATCAGTAAAAACATGCCCTAAATGTGCATCACACCGCGCACAAGTAACCTCTGTTCGCACCATGCCATGAGAAGCATCATGATGTTCTGCTACAACACTTTCCATATTAGGCTGGAAAAAACTAGGCCATCCACAGCCTGAATCGTATTTATGCTCCGAGCTAAATAAAGCCTCACCGCAACATTTACATAAATAAGTACCCTTCTGGTGGCTATTATAATATTCACCGGTAAATGGCCGTTCAGTTCCTTTTTCACGACACACATTGAACTCAGCTGGCGATAAAACTTCGCGCCATTCATCATCTGTCCGACTTATTTTTTCTTTTTTATCACTCATAACTTCTCCAGAACCTTAAATAATCTACAACTAATAATGCTACAGAGCCCTGTATCTATAGGTTTCGCGAAATAAAAGGCGTATGATTATTCTCTTTTTTTAGAGGCTAATCATACCGATTTAGCCACATTGTAATAGGACAACATACAGCTCTATAGATTCCAGCTGATGTTCCGCAGGACATAAAAATGCCAGTAATCCGTAAATCAAACAAGCTAATCAATGTTTGCTATGACATTCGCGGACCTGTTCTTCAAGAAGCAAAACGCCTTGAAGAGGAAGGCCAACGAATTCTTAAATTAAACATTGGCAACCCAGCCCCATGGGGATTTGATGCGCCAGAAGAGATCGTACAGGATGTAATTTACAACCTACCCGCCTCCCAAGGCTATATCGATTCAAAAGGTTTGTTTTCCGCCCGTAAAGCGGTGATGCAAGAGTGTCAGAAAAACGGAATCCGTAATGTAGGCATAGAAGACATTTATATAGGCAATGGTGTATCAGAGCTGATCGTCATGGCCATGCAAGGCCTGCTTAACGATTCAGATGAGATGCTAATCCCTGCACCCGATTACCCACTATGGACCGCCGCAGTTAGTTTAAGTAGCGGGACCCCAGTGCACTACCACTGTGATGAGGAAAAAGGCTGGGCGCCGGACATCGAAGATATCCGCAACAAGATAACTGAGCGCACCAAAGGCATAGTGGTTATCAATCCAAACAACCCTACAGGTGCGGTCTACCCCAAAGCAGTGCTTGAGCAGATCGTTGATCTCGCTCGCGAACATAACCTTATTGTTTTTGCTGACGAGATATACGACAAGATCCTTTATGATGAGGTGGAACACACTTCGCTCGCTTCACTGGCGGAAGATGTTCTGTTTATCTCTTTTAATGGTTTATCAAAATCATACCGCGCCGCAGGTTTTCGCTCTGGTTGGATGATTGTCAGCGGGCCTAAGTATCATGCACGAGACTACATTGATGGTTTAGATATGCTATCAAGCATGCGTTTATGCTCAAACGTACCTACGCAGCACGCAATCCAAACAGCCTTAGGTGGATACCAGAGCATTAATGAATTAATCACTCCCGGTGGCCGTTTATATGAGCAGCGTAACTTAGCTTGGGAGATGCTTAACGACATTCCTGGGGTCAGCTGCGCAAAACCCGAAGGGGCTCTATACCTATTTCCAAAGCTGGATCCAGAAATACACCCGATTCAGAATGACGAAAAAATGGCGCTTGATCTTCTCCTTCAACAAAAAGTATTAATTGTTCAAGGTAGCGGATTTAATGTTCCAGACACTCAACACTTTAGGTTAGTTTTTTTACCTAGAGAAGATGTGCTTGAAGATGCCATTGAACGTATTGGGGTTTTTCTGAAAACCTATAAGCAATAATCAACTAGGCCACTCATTGAGTGGCCTATTTTGTAAAGACATTGTCACGAAACCGTCTTATACTAAAATCGTAATATAAATAAGCCTTTTGAATTAGTGGAACTAAACATGTTTATTAAGGTAAGAAAAAACTGCGGCATCTACATGGAACATAATGGTTTGGAGCAGCGTCACTTAGTGCCTGTTACATCGAACTTTCTTATTAACCTTACGCATGTAGCAGAAATATCGTTTTACACGATTAAAGAAAGCAAGGTTCGCTTTGATCTTGAACACCATGAAGTGACTGTACCACCTCACACTCGTGTAATTCACCTCCAGATGAATTACCTGTACGGTTCATACAAAGAAACAGTTAATGATAAAAAAGCGCGCTTAATTGACCGCTGCTTTTACAAGCTGTACTTCATGCCTGAAGAGATGGGGCAATACGAAGAGATTCGTGAGCAGATTGAAGGCTTAGTTCTCAATCAGCAATGAGAAATCAAAAGGCGGCTAACTTAGCCGCTTTTTCTCAGCACCGCCCTCTTGTGAAGCCTCCCCGACTAATAAAAATAGCGTACATCAAAATATATTTAACCTCCGCCTGAAGTACCTAATAAAAATCTGAGCTCTAAGGGATATTATGGAGATTCGTGAACTACTCAAACAAACGGATAGATTACCTAACGTTCCAGACGTAGTTAGACAACTAATACAGCAGTTAAACAATCCCGCAGCTGATTACGGTGAAATTGCTAAAAAAGTATCTAACGACCAAACCCTCTCTTTAAAAATTCTTCGACTCGTCAACTCCGCCCATTTTGGTTTAAGCCGCAAAGTGTCATCCATTGAGCAAGCTGTAGTCATGCTAGGTATGGTTCGCCTCAAAACACTCGTCATTGCATCAGGCATCGCCGGTTCAGTTCAAGAAGTAAAAGGTATCGACCTTAAAAAATTCTGGAGCGATGCATTTCAAGTTGCCGCATTGTCAAAATGGTTTGCGGAACAAGGTTCTCAAATTAACCCTGACGTAGCGTTTACTGCTGGATTAATTCATAACATCGGGCAACTCTTACTTCATCTAGCCGACCCCATAAAAGCTCAAGCTATCCAAGCTTTAATTGAAGAATCGAACTGTAGTCCTGATGAGGCAGAGAAAGAGTGTTTTGGCTTTACCTCACAAGAAGCGGGGCAAGCACTGCTTGATATGTGGAAGTTTCCTAAAGAACTAGGCGAAGCAGTACTGCAATATAAACATCCTGCCAGCGCTGACAACCCCTCACCTCTTGCAGCTATTGTAAACTTAGCGACATTAGTGCATTTAGCCACACACAAAGGTGAATCGGCGGAAATTTTACAAGCAAAATTTCCTGAAGATATAGCCGTTTTAGCTGGAATTTCATCTAATACTTGCGATGTGCTCGAAGAAGCGCTGATTTTAGACTCAGGCTTAAGCAGTCTAGCTTAATTTATATCGCGGTAAATAAAGCGACGGATAACAGATTATTCTTGTCGCTTTTTTATACCAATCAAAATCGATCAGGCAGTTTCAGGCCCTTGTAGCGTCACCGCTTTAATACATTTAATAATATCTTCAACATCCTGCAACGCACGATGACGTCTTAACTGTGCTTTTGCTAAAAAGCTGAACTGAATACGCTGCTCTTTATTTAATATTCGATCTAAACCCGCCATTCTAAAACTCGGCTGAATACCTGTAGCCTCAAATAAACGGCTTAGCCAAAACAGATCAAATTCAAAGGCATCGCTAATCAACGTTTTTCCTGTCAGCATTTTATTCATACGCTTACAGGCATTAACTATATCTAAACCTTTGCTGACCAAATCATCACGATCTATACCATGCACCTCTTCCGCATGCTCATCCCAATAATGCCAGCCAGCAGCTGATTCAGGATTAATTAGAAAACTATCCTGTTCACCGGTTTTATCATTAATCCAAGCAATCTCAATGGGATAAGACTCCGCGCCCAATCCACTTGCTTCTAGATCAATACAAATTAATTCCACTCATCTCTCCCTAACATACAACAACACTTTTAACCCTTTTTCTAACTCAGCTTCTGGAAAGTCTTCAGGGTTACTTAAACGCTCAACAAACGTAAAGTCTGGGCATTCGTCTAACATCAGCTGTTTTAAAAACTCAGTGCCATTTTTAGGGTCATTATGGCATGCCAAAACTTGGCTTCCCGATTCAGTGAGATCACTCAAACGTCGGATCACTTTACGATAATCTTTTTCTGCGACAAAACTGCCTGGCTGAAAACTAGGTGGATCTATAACAATCACATCATAAGGCCCCAGTTGACGTACACGCTTCCAAGATCTAAATAGATCATAAGCCAGAAACGTGACTCTATCACCTTTAATACGATTTAAACGGTGGTTATCACGCCCAGTACTTATCGCCCCTTTAGACATGTCTACATTAACAACATGATCTGCACCCCCAGCAATGGCAGCAACAGAAAAGGCACAGGTATAGGAAAAAAGGTTAAGCACACGCTTTTGGTTCCCATTCTCTTTAATCCACCGTCGGCCTTCACGCATATCTAAAAACAAGCCACTGTTTTGATTGCGTTGCGGCTTAACATAATAAGACAATCCAAGTTCCTGAGTTTCCATTAGCTCTGGAACCTCTCCCCAAGCCACATCTTGGTTTGCCCCTTTGCCACGCGAGCGTCGCTGCACGACCAATCCCTTAATCTCCGGCAGCGTTTTAAGTGCCTCACTTAACGTTTCAATCCAATCAGGCTCTACATCACGATAAAATCTAGCAACCGCGTAAGGAGGAAACCAATCAATAACCAAATGCTCAAAGCCTTCAAAGCAGTGCCCACGCCCGTGAAAAATTCTACGCGCTTCATTGTCTGAATTAGACAACTGCTTTTTAACTTCGCTCAAGATTGTATGCATTAAGATTCCTAGATAATGAGGATCAAAAAAATCACGCATTATATGCGTGTGTTGCGCTCTACACCAGCGATGATCAAAGTTATTATATTTACCTAATCAATCGAAAAAACTATGCAAACAAACAGGATTAATTCACTTGAAACTTTTCCCTTGCGCCCTAATCTAAGTAACAACTTTTTATCATAGGAACATAGACACAGATGATGCGTATCGGCCTTTTTCTACTCACTAATATTGCCGTACTAATTGTAGCCAGTATCACACTGAATTTACTCGGTGTGGAGCACTACATCTCAAGTTCCGGCCTAAACTTAACCAGCCTACTTATTTTTTGTGCTGTATTTGGCTTTATTGGCTCTTTTATCTCCCTTTTCCTATCCAAAAAAATGGCCAAAATGTCCACAGGTACGGAGATCATAACTCATGCCCGTAACGCTGATGAGCAATGGTTACTTGATACAGTAGCTGAACTGTCCGAAAAAGCAGGTATAAAAATGCCTGAAGTTGGCATCTTCCCTGCCCAACAAGCTAATGCATTTGCTACCGGTTGGAATAAAAATAATGCTTTAGTTGCCGTAAGCTTAGGATTACTACAGCGCTTCCAACGAGAAGAAGTAAAAGCAGTTATGGCCCATGAGATTGGCCATGTTGCCAATGGTGATATGGTAACTATGACCTTAGTGCAGGGGGTCATTAATACTTTTGTTATGTTCTTCGCTCGTATTGCTGGTTACGCTGTAGATAGCTTTTTAAAGAACAGTAACGATAACAGCCCAGCAGGTAGCGGTATCGGCTATTACATCACTGTATTTATCTTTGAAATGATCTTCGCTTTTCTGGCCTCGTTTATTGTTGCTTGGTTCTCCCGTTATCGCGAGTACAGAGCAGACGCAGCTGGCGCGCACCTATCAAGCAACCACGCAATGATCGGTGCTTTACAACGTCTAAAAGCTGAATATGATATGCCAGATCAGATGCCTGGACAGCTCACCGCATTTGGAATAAGCAGCCATATGAAATCTGGGTTGATGGCACTCATGGCAAGCCACCCTCCTTTAGATCAACGTATCGCCGCACTTCAATCAATGAAGTGAAGCTTTTATAGAGTATTTAAATAGATTTCCCCTATGACTTGTAAGGCGAAAATTACGCCTTACAAGTCTTAATAAACCAATACTCCCTACCTATCAATCTCAATATCAAAGCAACACCCAATCCTTGCCCCACAAAAGCGCACAAACCTCAAGCAAGCACTATTAGCTAGCAACTATTATTTTATTTACCTCAAAAAAACATAAATAAATAAATTAAAAACAAGCATAACCATCTGTTTTAAAAGATAATAATAAAATAGGCACAGCTTATGCTTTAAATAAATTCAGATGGTTCTCTAACGAACCAATATTACAGTGAACTAGGACAATGGCGTCCACTAGCTACTCTTTAAGAGAGATAGATAGTGTGCGCTTTTTTTTGGCCAAAAAAACGTGTAATTACTCGATTTAAAAAATTCTAAACATTGAATGAGGCAATAAATATGGCTTACTTACTCCCCTCCGAATTTGTCACGAAGATGGTGGACGCTGGTGAATCTAAGGTTCATATGTCAACACGTGACACATTGATCCGAGCCTATATGGCAGGCGCAATTTTGGCGCTCGCTGCTGTATTTGCAATTACTATCGCCGTTCAAACTGGTGTCTTTCTAATTGGCGCCATGTTGTTCCCCGTTGGTTTTTGTATGCTTTATCTTATGGGCTTTGACTTACTTACAGGGGTTTTTGTCCTCACTCCTCTAGCCTTACTTGATAAACGTCCTGGAGTAACCGTCAACGGTGTATTAAGAAACTGGGGACTTGTTTTCCTTGGTAACTTTGCTGGCGCATTAACTGTAGCTGTCATGATGGCCTTTGTTTTCACCTATGGTTTTAATACGGATCCTGGTGCTGTCGGTGCAAAAATTGCCAGCGTAGGTGAAGCCCGTACTTTAGGTTATGCCGAATATGGCGCAGCCGGTTGGTTCACTATTTTTATACGCGGTATGCTATGTAACTGGATGGTATCTATGGGTGTTGTTGGCGCAATGATATCTACATCAGTAAGCGGTAAAGTCATCGCAATGTGGATGCCAATTATGCTGTTCTTCTTTATGGGGTTCGAGCATTCTGTAGTTAATATGTTCCTTTTCCCATCAGGCATTATTATGGGTGGTGATTTCTCAGTTATGGATTACTTTATCTGGAACGAAATTCCTACAGCACTAGGTAACTTAGTCGGCGGCTTAGCATTCACTGGCTTAACCCTGTACACAACTCATATTAAAACAGCCAAAAAACGTACTATCGCTTAATTTCTTGTACTTTTTTGCTTAGCGTTTTGTGCAACGATACATAAAATAATAAAAGCCCCTATCATTACATGAAGGGGCTTTTTGGTGGATATGATGATAGCCAAACTTAAAGTATCAATTGGGCAGTATTCTGACAAAGGCCGCAAAGAGAGCAATCAGGACTTCCACGGCTTTGTTATCCCAACCAATGCCCAATTGAACCTTAAAGGTATTGCTTGCGCCGTTGCCGATGGCATCAGTAGTAGCCAAGTCAGTCATATAGCAAGCGAAACAGCGATAAAAAGCTTTCTCGATGACTACTACTGCACATCCGATGCTTGGTCAGTACAAACATCAGGCGAGAGAGTGCTATCTGCAGCAAACGCTTGGCTTTACGCACAAACGAGAAACAGCGATTTCCGCTACGATAAAGATAAAGGTTATGTCTGTACCTTTAGTGCAATGATCATTAAAAGTACGACGGCTTATCTATTTCACATTGGTGATTCTAGAATCTATAAATTTCATGATCATGCTTTAGAGCAACTCACTAAAGACCACCGATTATGGATCTCCCAAAACAAAAGCTACCTCAGTCGTGCACTCGGTATTGAGCCACAACTAGAACTTGATTTTTTATCGGTACCAATCGTAAAAAACGACATCTTCATCTTAGCAACCGATGGCGTTTATGAGCATGTAGACGCCACCTTTATAGACAGCGCATTAAAAGAAAACAGTAACGACTTAAACCAAGCAGCCAAAAACATTGTTGAACATGCATTTGAATCGGGTAGTGAGGATAACTTAACTATCCAAATTATCCGTATTGATTCTGTACCACAGCAAGATACAAATGAGATACAACTTCAGGTTGATGATCTCCCTCTCCCCCCCATACTCGTGGCCCGCGAACAGTTTGATGGGTATAAGATTATTCGCGAAATACATGCAACCAGTCGCAGTCATGTTTACCTTGCGGTAGATGATGAAACTAATGAGCACGTTATTCTAAAAATCCCATCGATAGATCTACGCGGTGATCCAGATTACCTTGAGCGCTTTTTAATGGAAGAATGGGTCGCTCGCCGCGTCAATAGCGCCCACGTGTTAAAAGCAGGCAGGCAAACAAGAAAAAGGAACTTCCTCTACACCACGACTGAATATATAGAAGGACAAACATTAAAACAGTGGATGATTGATAACCCTAAACCAAGTATTGAAGCAGTCAGAGCTATTATAGAGCAAGTTGCAAAAGGGTTACGGGCTCTGCATAGAATGGATATTCTTCATCAAGATATAAAACCCGATAACATTATGATCGATGCATCCGGCACAGTAAAAATCATTGACTTTGGTTCAGTTAGAATAGCCGGCATTGTAGAATCTTCCGCAACTCAGGAGCAGTGCGAAATACTAGGCACTGCACTCTATACAGCCCCAGAATACTTTTTGGGCGACATAGGCACTAGCCGCTCAGATCTATATTCACTAGGTGTCTTAACCTATCACATGCTATCTAGTCGTTTCCCTTACGGCACTCAAGTTTCTAAGTCCCGCACTCCCTCTGCGCAAAAGAAGCTCAACTACAACTCGGTCTTAGACGAGGATAGAGAAATACCCGCCTGGATCGATGAGACACTCAAGAAAGCTGTACATCCAAATCCCTATAAACGATATGAAGAGCTATCAGAGTTCATATTTGACCTTAGACACCCCAACAAAACATTCCTTAATAAAAGCCGTCCCCCCTTAATGGAGCGCAATCCCGTACTCGTTTGGCAAGCCATAACCGCTCTACTAACCTGCATCATTATCTACCTACTCAACAAATAGTTGAGTAAACATAACGTAATATTGAGAATGTCCTATAATCATAATGGCTTACCGATCATGTCATCATTTTGCCAAACGCCCCATATATGATCATGCACCAATACTGGCCTGAAACTTGCTGATCCCTATATATACGGCGAATTAAACGCTTAGATAAGATATGCAAACGGTTTAAGCACAATATTGGTGCAGTCAGTATAAATTGGTGCGTATTTAACGTTCGATAGCGCTCAACATTAAGATCAATAATCTGGGTATAGGTATGATTTGGGATAATTATCAATCTAAGCAGCATTATGACGAACTCATCACCCCCACAGGACGTGCTAGAGATTCCGCAAATAAATTAGTGAAACATATCTCCGAAATGGACGAAAAAGATCTTGATAGACGCCGCCAAATGGCTGAGGTGACAATTCAAGAGATGGGGATTTCATTTACCGTTTATACTGAAGAAGGAAACATAGATAGAGCTTGGCCTTTTGACATCATCCCCCGCACAATTCCTGCTCCTCTATGGAAAACAACTGCAGATGGTTTAAAACAGCGTTTGAAAGCCCTCAATATGTTTATTGATGATCTCTATCACGATCAAAATGTAATTAAAGATGGCATCATTCCTGAACATATAATCAAAGAGTCAAAAAACTTTAGACCTGAGTGCGTAGGCGTGAACCCAGCACATGGTGTATGGGCGCACATATGCGGAACCGATTTAGTCAGAGATGCCGACGGACAATTTTACGTTTTAGAGGATAACCTAAGGGTCCCTTCCGGCGTTTCCTACATGCTCGAAAACAGAGCAATAACTAAACGTGTCCTGCCTGAAATGTTCGAAAAAGAAAACATCTTGCCCTTAGATGATTACCCTGAACAACTATTTGATATGCTGCTATCTCTCTCACCCCGAGAGATAGAAGAGCCAGAAATTGTTGTCCTTACACCGGGTATTTTTAACTCCGCTTATTTTGAACATGCCTTTCTAGCACAACAGATGGGGGTCGAGCTCGTTGAAGGCAGTGATCTGTTTGTTGACGATGATGATTGTGTTTATATGAAAACCATCTCCGGCCCTGAAAGAGTCGATGTAATTTATCGTCGTATTGATGATCTTTTCATCGACCCAGAAGTATTCGATAAAGAATCAGTTCTAGGCGTTCCGGGCATGATGAGAGCTTGGAAAGCAGGCAACGTTGCACTGGCCAATGCACCTGGCGCGGGCGTAGCCGATGACAAAGTCATTTATGCCTATGTACCTGAAATTATTGAGTATTACCTCAATGAGAAGCCAATATTGCCTAATGTAGAAACTTTTCTCTGTGAAGATCCAGAGCAAAGAGCTTATGTTTTAGAGCATCTAGATGAACTGGTGATTAAGCCAGCCAATGAATCTGGCGGATATGGAATGCTCATTGGGCCTCACTCGACTAAAAAAGAGCAGGCAACCTTTGCAGAGTTAATTCAAGAAAACCCACGTAACTATATTGCTCAACCTACGCTAAGCTTATCTACAGCTCCAACATTAATTAGCTCTAACACAATGGAACCTAGGCATTTAGATCTGCGCCCTTTCATTCTCCAAGGAAAAAATACTTATGTCACCACGGGAGGCCTTACCCGTGTTGCCATGAAAAAAGGCTCATTGGTTGTCAACTCATCACAAGGTGGTGGCAGTAAAGATACTTGGATCGTCGATACAGAGGATAAATGATTATGCTATCTCGAGTTGCAGAAAGAATTTATTGGAGCGCACGTTACCTAGAACGTGTCGAAAATACAGCAAGATTAGTAGGGGTATACGATAACCTTTTATTCGATTTACCCCGTGATACCAATATTAGTTGGTTTAATCTTATTAGAATAAATAGCTGTACTGATACATTTTCAGAACGCTACAAAGTACAAACTGAGCACAACGTTGTTAAATTCTTATTGGCTGATGATACCAACCCAAGCTCAATGCTATCCTCATTAAAACACGCTAAAGAAAATATCCGAACCACTCGAGATGTACTCCCACAAGATACATGGGAGCAGATAAACGAATTAGACTTATACGCACGCAACAATATCCGCCAAGGTATTAACCGCACGGATCGTCATAAGTTTCTCAACAATATTATCCAACGTTGCCAAGAGATTAACGGCCTTTTTGAAGGCGCTATGAGCCGTGATGCCTCCTGGCAGTTTATGACCCTCGGTCGTAACCTTGAACGGGCTGATATGACAACCCGTATTCTCGATGCGGGCGTATCCATTATGCTACAACCCAATCAAGGTACCCGAATCAATCTCAGCCAAGTGGTATGGGGGAATGTTTTACGCTCACTCAGTGGTTATATGAACTACAGACGAAGCGTTCGTACCGCCATTGAGTCAAAAAAAGTGGCCCGCTTCCTATTAGAAGATGAATATTTCCCTAGAACCATTAACTTCTGCATTAATGAGATGGAAACCGCAGCCAAAAAACTACCTCGTTCAAAAAATATTCTGAAAGATATGAGCGAGTTTAAAAAGCTTCATTACTCTCTTGCCAATGGCAACCCACTTGATGAGAAGTTTCGTGATTACCTCAATCAACTACAGATCAGTATTTCCGACCTACATACTGCCCTTATGACCAATTGGTTTGCCTTCAATATGGGTGATCCACAGGAAGAAATTGTTACTCCTAAGAAACTAGTTCAAAAAGAATATCAGTTTGCTTGCCAGGCATAGCCCTTTATCATCAGATAGGGGCTATAATGAGCCCGAATTTGTTAATTAAAGAGTAAACCAGTGCAAAGCAAGCAGACGCAATCGCAATCGCAAACTCAGGGCGTTCAAGGCCAAAATTTACATTGGTCTTTATCGCCTAATGGGCATTACAACGAAGCTTATGATGAGTTTGGTCAGCCTCGTGCGCACTGGGAGTATCTACTCAATAGTATTAATGCACTCGGCTCATCCGGCTTACAAGACCGTTACCAAAAAGCATCACGTATTTTGCGTGATGATGGTGCAACTTATAATCTAGTCAGTGATCCACTAGGAAAAAACACTTGGGAACTTGATCCCATTCCTATGTTGATCTCCAGTGACGAATGGAGCCAAGTTGAACAAGGCTTAATAGAACGAGCAGAACTCCTAAACTTAGTTCTAAAAGATATTTATGGGCCTCAAGAACTCATAAGACAAGGGGTCATCCCTCCTGAAGTCATCTACAGCCACCCTGGATTTCTCCGCCAATGCAAAGGCATACCAATGCCTGGAGAACGCAGCCTAACACTACATGCTGCCGATATGACTCGCGGTCCCGATGGTAATATGATTATTATTGGTGATCGTACTCAAGCTCCCAGTGGCGCTGGCTATGCGCTAGAAAACAGAACTGTACTCACCCGTGTAATACCGAGCCTTTTTCGCGACAGTCAAGTTCACCGTTTAGCCCTATTCTTTCAGTCACTACGCGTGACCTTGAACGCTCTATCGCCAACCTCGGGTGATGATCCACAAATTGTAATTCTGACACCTGGTGCTTATAGCGAAACTTATTTTGAACATACTTACCTATCAAACTATCTCGGCTATCCGCTTGTTCAAGGCAGTGATTTAACCGTTAGAGATGGGCATGTATGGTTAAAGTCACTCAATGGTCTTCGTAAAGTCGATGTTATTCTGCGCCGTGTAGACGATATATATTGTGATCCAGTCGAACTTAAATCAGATTCCTATCTTGGCATTCCAGGCCTAGTTGAAGTTGTAAGGGCTGGTAATGTTGTCGTCACTAACCCTTTAGGTTCTGGCATATTAGAAACACCAGCCCTCCTGAAATTTATGCCTGCAATTAGCCAGCATTTTTTTGGGCATGAGCTAAAACTACCTTCTGTAAATACATGGTGGTGTGGTGACCCGCAAGATATGCTTTATATCAAAGAGAATATTGACTCTCTGATTATAAAACCGGCAATGCGACAAACAAAAAGCCCAAGCATACACGGCCACACTTTATCAGACTCAGATAAACAAAAAGTACTCGCACGTATTGAAAAAGCACCCTATAACTTTGTGGCGCAAAGCTATATATCGCCGTCATATATACCCGCTTGGCAAGAGCAGCAATTAAAAACACGCCCTTCTATATTCCGTACATTTACCGTTGCAAGTGAAAGTACCTACGCCGTTATGTCTGGCGGGCTCACCCGCGTAGGGCTGTCAGGACAAGATAGTTTTGTATCAAATCAAGTCGGGTCGCAAAGTAAAGATACATGGATATTAGCTTCAGAGCCTGAAAAACAACTATCTCTGGTCGAAGATAGAAGCATCGCGCAAGAATCAAATCTACCTAGCCGTGTCGTTGAAAACCTCTTCTGGTTAGGTCGCTATGCTGAACGGGCGGAATCAACTATACGCTTAATACGTACTGTCTTTATGCAGTTAAATAGTATTGACCCTCTTCCGACGGCCAGTAAAAATCTGCTATTACAAGCACTCTCTAAACAAACAAACTGTTTGCCGGGCTTTATGGCAAGCAGCACGTTATTAAATCAAGATCAGGAATTAATTAAACTCATATTAGATACACAACGTCCTAATAGCATTAAATCCTGCTTATTGTCTGTCTTAACCTGTTCAGAAGAGGTTAAAGAGATGCTTTCGGCAGATACTCACCGTATCGTCAACGATCTACGTGATAACCTTTATGACTTAGAACGTGCCTATGTCGGCGGCATGCCTTCAGCACCGGAAGAGACACTCGATCCATTAGTGACAACACTACTAGCCCTCTCTGGGCTCAGTCATGAAAGCATGCTGAGAGGTATAGGCTGGAAATTCCAAGAAATTGGCCGTCGTGTCGAACGTTCACTACAAACATCGCGCCTAATTCAATCCCTATTAACACCTGAATTAGCTAATGCAGATCAACCGCAAATGTTAGAGGCTGTTCTGCTAAGTGTCGAGGCCTTAATCACCTTTAGACGCCGCTATAGAACCTATAATGATATAGCCCACGGATTAGAACTGTTGATGCTTGATGAAACAAATCCGCGTTCAGTCTTTTTCCAGATTAAGCGTCTACAAACACATTTTGAAGAACTACCGCAGGCAATATCACCGCAGAAACCCGGCTTAAACCCTGCACAAAAAACGATTATTAAATCACTTAATGAGATTCAGCTCGCTGATTTAAATGACTTAGCAAAAGCGGATCCGCAAAGTAAAAAACGCATTGAGTTAGACCGTCTATTAACCGATGTCCGCAAGCAAGTAGAAGAGTTTTCAGTCCTTCTTAGCGACCAATATTTTGACCATAGTGCAGGGCCTCAACAGCTGGCAGAAACACAGGAAATTATCTCCATATGATCTATAAAATAAGACATATTACCGAGTATAAATACCATAGCCCAGTATCTCTATGCTACAACCAGGCTCACCTGCTTCCACGGGACACGCTAGAACAAAACTGCGCACCGAGTAATGTGGTTATTACACCAAAACCTAATTACATGGCCCAACATAGCGACTACTTTGGCAATCACTATATTTATTTCTCTCTACAAAAACCTCACACAAAACTTGTGATCGACGTAACAACAGAGATTAGTAGCCAAAATGAACGAGCTGCATTTGCCCTTGAGCTTGGCATCAGCTGTAAAGCTGCACGCGATATGCTTATGTACAACCAAGATGCAGATACAATTCAGGCCAAAGAATATATCTTAGATTCACCGATGATCCGCCCAAACGCTAACTTAAAATCCTACGCTGAATCACTTTTTCAGGATGATATACCTCTTTTATCTGCTGCTCGCGCGCTCACCACGAAAATATTTAACGACTTCAAATACGATCCAAGTTCTACAACGGTAGCCACCCCTTTAGATGAAGTGTTACAACGAAAAAGTGGTGTTTGCCAAGATTTCGCACATATAGCGATTGGCTGTTTACGGGCGTTAGGCTACCCCGCACGTTACGTTAGTGGCTATCTTGAAACACTACCTCCGCCTGGCCAAGAAAAACTAGTTGGTGCCGACGCATCCCATGCATGGTTTGCTATTTATTCCCCCGGCGAAGGGTGGTTCGAATTCGATCCAACTAATGACGACATACCGAAAGAGCAGCATATTACAACGGCATGGGGACGTGACTATTCTGATGTCACGCCACTTAAAGGCGTTATATTTGATGGTGGCAATAGCCATCAACTAAGCGTATCTGTAGATGTCCGACGCTTAGAACAATAATGTTAAAAGCTTAATTTGATAGCTTCAGCCACAGAAGGTGGGCGACTTGTAGCACTAAAGCCGCCTTCTTATCAGCGACAGTAATTCAGCCCAGTCGGAATTACACCCTAAGTAGATATATTTTTTTAATTTCTTGCTGGGAAACTATATTTACCACTGTTAAATTACTACCCCATTCGCTATGATTCATGTATATATTATATGAAACAGACAAATCTATTTTTGGCTTATGGAATCTAGCCCACATAACTCCGCAAACTTACTCAACATTGAACACCCCTATACTGCAAGCGATCTAGCGCAGGAGATCCCTGTCGCCATATCAGTCAATGATATTTCTCACGCGGTAATGATGTTGACTCCCATCGACCTTGAGTATTTCGCAATCGGTTTTGCATTTAGTGAAGGTATTATTGATCATTATTCGGATCTTCGAGATCTCGATATTTACCAGCATAACGTCGCGCTGCAACAAGGAGAGGGTTTTCAGCTGCCCGCCTACAACATAGCTATGAAAATTAGTCCGAGACAATCTATACGCTATAACAAACAGCATAGTTTTAGACAAGGATTAACCGGCTGTGGTATTTGCGGAACAGCGGCTCTCGACGTAGCGATCCCTGATTTAAACAGCCTTCCGCATTCTGCTTTACCACCAAAAAAGCAGCTACTTCACCTACCTAATACGCTGTTTAGTCTACAGAAATTAAAAGGGGTACATGCAGCATTGTTGCTCTCCCCAGAAGGTGAAGTTGTAACATGTCATGAAGATATTGGTAGGCATAACGCGCTGGACAAGACCATTGGTTTCGCACTAAAAAACAACATCAAACTAAATGGCTTCAGTATTCTAATGAGCAGCCGCTGCAGTGTAGAACTGATTCAAAAAGCGGTTAAAGCAAAGCTATCTACACTGATCCATATATCCAGCCCGAGCCATTTAGCGACTCAAATGGCACACCACTACAACCTCAATCTTATTCAAATCACCCGTAAGGGCGAATTAAAAACCTTTTCCCAGCCACCTATTCTATAAGCTAAAGGATTCCATTCATGAGCGATAAAAAGACTGATATTTCCACATCGCCTGCTTATAAGGCCCCTGCTGGGGGGTGGGGAGCATTAGAAAGCACAACACGCCATTTGTTAGGCAGCAAAAATGCAGTTAAAAACATTAAATCACTACTAAATACCAATCAAAGTGATGGTTTTGATTGCCCCGGCTGTGCATGGGGAGAAGAAAAAACACCCAACAAAATAAAGTTTTGTGAAAACGGTGCAAAGGCCGTCAACTGGGAAGCCACCTCTAAACAGGTCGGTGCTGACTTTTTCAACCAATACACACTGAATTGGCTAAAGAAGCAAAGCAATTACTACCTTGAGTATCAAGGTCGTTTAACCCACCCTATGCGCTACAACAAAGAGAGCGATAAATATCAACCGATTAGCTGGGACGAAGCTTATCGATTAATAACCGACCATCTAAATAAACTTGATAACCCAGATCAGCTTGAACTTTACACCTCAGGACGCGCCAGTAATGAAGCGGCGTACCTATATCAGCTTTTTGGTCGAAGCTTTGGTACCAATAACTTCCCTGATTGCTCAAATATGTGTCACGAAGCCAGCGGATTTGCGTTAACTAGCAGTATTGGGATTGGTAAAGGCACCGTTACTTTAGATGACTTCGAAGATGCTGATGCAATTTTTGTTTTTGGCCAAAATCCCGGCACTAACCATCCTCGTATGTTGGATACATTGCGTAGTGCAATCAAACGTGGTGCTAAAATTGTGATTTTTAATCCACTCAAAGAGCGTGGACTGGAAAAATTTCAACACCCGCAAAGCCCTGTAGAGATGCTTACCAATAACGCCACAACGATGAACTCCCTCTACCTATCACCCAAAATTGGGGGTGATATGGCAGCGATTCGAGGCATGACTAAATCAATCCTCGAATTAGGTTCTGCAAGCAAGCTAGGCACACTCCTTGATCAGGCCTTTATTAATGAACATACCCAAGGAATGGATGAGTACTTACAAACGGTTAAAGAAACACCCTGGGAAAAGATTCTTGATCAGTCAGGCCTGACACGGGATGAGATTGATAAGGCTGCTAGCATCTACATTGAAGCGGATAAGGTAATTAGCACTTGGGCTATGGGTTTAACGCAACATCATCACTCAGTTGCCACACTCCATGAGCTTATCAACTGGATGACATTAGGAGGCAATATAGGCCGCCCAGGCGCGGGCCTCTGTCCTGTTCGAGGGCATAGTAATGTACAAGGCGATAGAACGATGGGGATTAACGAGCGCCCATCAGATCAGTTTTTAGACACATTAGAAGCACAATTTAAAATAGCGATGCCTCGCCAACACGGCCATTCCGCAGTCGAAGCGATTGAGGCTATGCAGTCAGGCGACTGTAAAGTATTTATCGGCCTAGGTGGTAACTTCGCTGCAGCCTCTCCTGATACAGCAGTAACAGAGCACGCCCTAAGCCAATGTGATTTAACCGTACAGATCAGCACTAAGCTAAATCGCTCGCATCTCATTACCGGCAAAGATGCACTTATTCTGCCCTGCCTTGGCCGAACCGATATAGATCAACAAGCAAAAGGCCCTCAAAAGATAACCGTTGAAGACTCCTTTAGCATGGTGCACGCCTCAGCCGGCGTACTTGAACCCAGTTCGACAGAGATGCGCTCAGAACCGGCCATCATCGCAGGTATCGCGAATGCTGTGTTAGGCAGCAAACCTATTGATTGGTTGAAGGTAGTTGAGGACTACAGTGCCATACGGGAATTAGTCGCTCAAACCATTCCTGGTTTCTCCGAATTCAATAGCAAAATTGAACAACCCGGAGGGTTCTATTTGGGCAATACAGCAAGAGACAGAAATTGGATAACTCAAGGGGGCAAAGCGATTATTCACAGCCACCCTCTTCCGGACAGTATCTTACCGGATAAGTCAGCCAAACTTTTACATGAGAAAGTCTTAGTCTTACAAACCCTTCGATCCCACGATCAATATAACACCACTATTTACGGAATGAACGATCGCTATAGAGGTATTAAAGGTGAAAGGGATGTACTGTTTATCAACCCAGCAGATATTCAACGCCTTGGATTTAAAGAGGGGCAGCTAGTCGATATTAAGAGTCTTTGGGATGACGGTCGTACCCGAGAGATAAAAGGGTTCAAACTGGTAGGTTATAGTATACCTGCCGGTAATATTGCAGCTTATTACCCTGAAACTAATCCATTAGTGCCATTAGATAGCTATGGTGTCGACAGTAGAACCCCCACATCCAAGGCCATCGCCGTTGAGCTTTCTAGTCATAAAACAAACCGGATTCTCTGAATCCGGTTTCCGCTCTAATCGAGTAAGAAATTACCTAACTTTGGCTCTTCAAGGGATTCAATAGAATCAGACTGATCTTTTAACTCGACCCCTGAATAATCAAGCTGTAAAGACTGTTTAATGAGCCAGATAAGCTTATCAGCCGCTGCTTCATAAGACATACCAGCGGGCCGGATATTTGAAATACAGTTTCGGTTGGCATCAGAAAAACCTAGTTTAGGCTTATAGGTGAAGTAAACACCGAGACTATCGGGAGAGCTTAATCCAGGTCGTTCACCTACCAACAAAATCATTAACTGAGCATTGAGAATGTCGCCAATCTCATCACCAACAGCGACCCGTCCCTGCTCGACAAGACAAGGGGGCATTTGCGTAATGCCCTCCTCTTTAAGTCGTAAACTAATCTGCTTAAAAAAGTTAGCGGCATGGGACTGAATCGCAAACGATGACAAGCCATCAACAATAGTAATACAAGCCTGCATCGATGGTTCAATAGTCTCGGCGAAAGACGTTAAGGTAGCCGCAGAAGCTACGCTCAACCGACGCCCTAAATCAGGCCGTTGCAAATACTCAGTTCGCCCTTGCGCCCGACTTTTAAGTAAAATCGGCGTAACCGCTTGATCCTGCAATTCACTACACAATTTATCTATATCTAAAGGAAGGTGAACCGCATCTCTCGCGTTCCCATGATCCATCTGGAAGGAGAGCATCGCTTGAGTGGGGATGCTCGTTCCGGCACGACCTAAAGCGATCCGAGCATCGGTATAACGTTTTAACCCAGCCCAATCATTCTCGGTTAAATATCCCTCAGACAACTTATTGGATAAACCATTAGATGATAATTTAGAGTCGGCCATATCAACCTCCAATACGCGCTTGTAGGTGCGAAAATGCTGCAGGTAAACCATCTAACAACAGCCCTTGCTCAGTCGTTATGCCCATTTTTATCAACCATTGCTCAAACTCAGGACTTGGTCTTAAACCTAATATTTTACGAATATACAGGGCATCATGGAACGAGGTGGTTTGATAATTAAGCATAATGTCATCGGAACCGGGAATACCCATAATAAAGTTTACGCCTGCTGCACCTAATTGCGTCAGCAGCATATCCATATCATCTTGATCCGCTTCCGCATGATTGGTGTAACAGATATCGCAGCCCATAGGTAAACCCAACAACTTGCCACAAAAATGATCTTCTAAACCCGCTCTAATAATCTGCTTACCGTTATAAAGATATTCAGGCCCGATAAACCCGACCACCGTATTTACCAACAGTGGCGAAAACTCACGAGCCACTGCATAAGCGCGGGTTTCACAGGTTTGCTGATCTAAACCAAAATGAGCATCCGCCGATAGAGCACTCCCTTGCCCCGTCTCAAAATACATAACATTGTCACCACAACTGCCACGGTTTAGGCTCAGGGCCGCAGAATGTGCCTCTTTGAGGACAGCTAAATCTATACCAAAACTTTTATTAGCTTTTTCAGTTCCCGCAATCGATTGAAAAACCAGATCAACAGGAGCGCCGCGATTAATCGCTTCTAAATGGGTTGTTACGTGAGTTAATACACAAGATTGAGTAGGGATATCATATCGTTGAATAATATCATCCAATAGCTTCATCAACGTGATAACTGAACTTATATTGTCAGTTGCAGGGTTTATTCCAATAACCGCATCACCACTGCCATATAAAAGCCCATCAAGTACACTGGCCGCCACGCCTGTAGGATCATCCGTCGGATGATTAGGTTGTAAACGTGTAGATAATCGCTGAGGTAAACCAATCCTATTGCGAAAAGCCGTAGGATTTGAGCATTTCTTAGCGACGAGAATAAGATCCTGAATCCGCATAATTTTCGATACAGCGGCAACCATTTCTGGCGTTAATCCTAAAGATATATTTTTTAACTGGGTAGTATCCGCTAAATCAGATAATAACCAATTACGAAAATCACCCACTGTAAAAGAGGAGATGGGCCGGAAAGCGTTCTGATCATGCTTATCGATTATCAGGCGGGTCACTTCATCCTCTTCATAAGGAATGAGTGCTTCAGTGAGGAAGGTTTTCAGAGGAAGGTCAGCTAATACCATCTGTGCCGCTACTCGTTCCTGTGATGTTTGAGCCGCAACGCCGGCTAAACGATCACCCGAACGATCAGGGCTGGCTTTGGCCATTACTGTCTTCAGATCAGGAAACACCCAATGGTTGCCTCCAGCAGAAATCGAATAACTCATCTGTTATCTCCCCCCTCCAGTCATAACAAAATAACGCCCACAAAGCGGGCGCTATTTCTTTCAGCCATCTTGCTAAGATGTCTTATTACTAGGACTGAATCAACAATCCTAGTCAGTCATACAAGGTCACTTATAATCTATATAAGTATCGTTCTCATGTTTAACTGAAGCGATAATTGTTCCCAAAGTTACCGCAATAGATAGTGAAAGTATAACCATAATGGCTGTTGGGCTATCAGCGAAAGTAAAGACTGCTTCAGCACCTTCCCACGACGTAATAGGACTTACATTCATAATAAATCTCCTTAAACAGTAACAGTTGAAGTGTTAGTAGGTGTAGTCTCTTGTGCTGTTGCAGGCACTGATTCTGGATAAGCCGCTAATGGAACTTCGACTAAATCCAAACCCGCTTCTTCTGCTTTTGGTGGTACTCGTAAAGCTCCCATTTTGGCCATCACATATGACAAACCAAAACCTGGGATAAACCCTAGAGAAGCCATCACTAATGCGCTCTTAAGCTGACCCATGAAACTAATCGCAGGTGCACCTTCAATAACATTAGGGAAGCCGCTGAAAATACCTAAACCAACAATACCGATAAGACCACCGACACCATGCACAGCAAAGGCGCCTACAGCATCATCAATCTTAAATTTATTAGTTAGGAATTTATCAGCTAGAGGCGCAGCAATACCGCCAGTTATACCCATCAAGAAGGCTAATGGTGGGTAGTACAGATCTAAACCTGGCGCAGCAGAGAAGATACCTGCTAGTGCACCAGACATCATCCAGAATGGCTGACGTGTGATCACGTAAGAACCGATAATACCGCCCGAGAAAGCCATTAATGTATTGAAGCTAATAGATGACAACGTTGTTGGTGTACCGAAGATAGTCGTCCACTGACCGCCGGTTGTATAGATAATACAGCCGCCAAGGAAACCGAAGAAGCCAACAATAATCAACATCAGACCGATAATACTCATCGGTACACTGTGACCTGTAATTGCGAGTGGCGTGCCATCAGGCGCGAAGCGTCCAATACGTGCACCCAAGTTAATGGTTACACCTAGAGCAAAGAACCCTGCGACCATATGAACTGCACCCGCTGCACCGAAGTCATGGAAACCCCAATCAACTGTTAACCAGCCTTGTGGATGCCATCCCCAAGATGCCGCCAAGATCCATACAACAGAGCCAAGAATAATGGCCAGTATAATGAACGAGCTCATACGGATACGTTCAATCACAGCACCGGAGAAGATTGAAGCAGTCGTCGCTGCAAACAATACAAATGCTCCCCAGAAAATACCGCTCGCATTATCCGCTAGGTTAGGTCCCATATTACTCGACCAAGGAAGGCCTGCTGCACCCGCTTCAAAGTCTGGAGTAAAGCCATTGTACATGGCCAAATAGATCCACCAACCAAAGAAAAAGAACGTAGGAATAATAAAGGCAAACGCCAATATATTTTTAACGCCTGAAGCCAGGGCATTTTTTAAACGGGAAGCACCCATCTCGTAGGCTAAAAAACCCGCATGGATAATTACCATCAAACCGGTACACCACCAATAAAATACTTCCATATTGATTGTGCCGGACATCTCAATCAGGTTTTGCAGTTCTGCAATTTTCTGAGCAGTTTCGACCTGGTCCATAAGACCCCCCTATTAGGTTATACAATTCTGTAATTTGATAGGTTTAACGGTATGTAACCCTACCGTTAAGCCTATCCAATCACCTTCGTTGACCTGCTTAATCCCTTAAGTAACGAAGGATATAAAGTTACTCTTCAGTAAATTTTATTTCCTATCAGGAAATGCATAATTTATGCCCAATACAATATTTTCATTTAATTTCAAATACTTATGAATTAATTACGGTATTAGGCATAAAGAAGAAGCACTAGAATTGATCATTTTTAACTCAACGCGCTTCAAGATGATTCAAAAATAGGACGCTAAAAAACTAAGCCTCGCCTTCTTTACGCTGGCCACAGAAGAAACCAATGCCGTAGCTAGGAGACTGGAAAGTAATAACACTACCTTTAGGGAAATAAAGCACATCACCCACCTTCGCATGTACCGTATTACCTTCTTTATCGGTGATGATCATTTCACCCTCAACGATGATTTTCATCTCGTGATATGTGTACTCATAGACCAGAGGCTCATCTGATTTTTCCATACGAAAAAAACCGCTAGCAATTGTTTTATCAGGATCATCAGACACCGCTATATCGCCGATAAATGCGTTACTACCCGGTACTTCCATGCTCGGGAGTTCTGTTTTAATCGCTTGCTGGTAGTAAGTCATCGCTGTAGACATGTTAAATACCTCAATTAGTTAAAATGCGTTTTCAAATAACGTGAATTTATGAACGAACACGCGTTCGTTCGGGATCATAAAAAGGAAGTCCAACCACCTCTCCGGGCAGCCGTTTCTGGAGGCCATCTAACTTGCCGACCTCTAAAAGTGTTTCAGGTGCTGCAAAATCTGGCGCAACGCGACAAAGTGCGATCTGTTTGCTTAATAAGGGCGATGTAGTAGCGCTGGTCACTACGCCGACAGGAAAACGACCATGATAGATAAGATCCCCATGAGCCACCGGCTCATTCCCTTGCAGTACCAAGCCAACTAAGCGTTGTCGACTTTCTGGTGTTTGACGGGCCATCGCCTCACGGCCAATAAAGTTCTCCGCTTTAGTTTTCATTGGTACGGTAAAACCTATACCCGCTTCATAAGGGTTAGTTTCAGGACAAAACTCGTGATCAGCAAAGATTAAGCCCGCTTCAATACGCAACATATCTAAAGCGTCAAAACCTAAAGGTGCAATTTTGTATGGCTGACCTGTCTCCCATACTTGATCCCAAACCGCTTCGGCATCATCCGGGTGACACCAAACCTCAAACCCTAATTCACCGGTATAACCTGTGCGGGACACCATTACAGGGATGCCATCGGGCCCACCTAATCGACCAATCATGAAATGAAACCAAGCAAGTGTATCCATACTCGGCTGACATTCAGGCGCCCAAATAATCTGGCTCAATAACTCACGACTTTTCGGGCCTTGAACTGCGATATTATGTAATTGGTCAGTGGAGTTCCTAACACTTACTTTATAACCTTGCTCTTGCGCTTGATTCTTTAACCACAAGCCGGTGTACGGATCACCACAAACCCATCTAAAGGCTTGTTCACCCATACGAAAGATAGTGCCATCATCAATCATTCCACCCGTTTCATGGCAGATAGCAGAGTACGCGATCTCACCAATAGCTAAGCGCCTAACATTTCGTGTTAAAGCAAATTGTAAAAAGGCTTCAGCATCTGGCCCTGTCACCTCAAACTTTCTAAGAGGCGTTAAATCAATTACGGCTACCCGTTCCCGACAGGCTAAATATTCAGCTTGAGCCCCCCATCCCTCATACTCCGAAGCGACCCAGTACCCACGGTACTCAGTCATCTGTTTAGTCAGTGCAGAAACACGACTGTGAAAGCCTGTTGTTTTAGTCATACGTGGTAGCTCCTGAGGAGAGGTCCGGTAAGCGATAGAACGAGGGAAATGATTATCAGCGGAGTAAATTCGCACATGAATATCAGTAGGCTGCCAACCGTTAGCCGGGTCAATATCATCGGGGCAAGCTGATGATGCACAGATCAGATCACGGGTAGCACGTAGCAATACGTAATCTCCGGCTCGAGACCAAGGCTCATCCATTGATACCGATCCGCACGGTTCAACATGGGTATTAAAAAAGAAGTTTATTGCAGGCCAAGCTGGACGTGGCTTAACCTTATATGGAGCCAATACACGGTTGAAATTATCACTACAGCTAATGTGTCCAAAATAACCGCTATCTTCATAATATTTCGGATTACAGGCCATTAAAAAACTATCGTGGCGACCAACAGTATCTTGTACCACCTCGACCATTGATTGCATATCGGCCCCTAAAAAACGGGAATGGATACCTGGTTGAGGATTACTCATACCTAACAGGGTCCGAGTCGCAACAGCATCGAGAGCTAACTCTTCCCCTTGCTCTAACGCCGCTTTATCAAAAGCTAAAAAATCTGAACACTGCTTACCCGCAACATCAATAATTTGGATCCACTCTCCCGCTTTAACTTCATAGACACGTGCACTTGCACTGGGAATACGCAGTTCCAATTGAGATGGTGCCAAAGGTTCAGGAAGTAATGCTGCTGAGGCATCTAAATAATTAACTTTAACTTCTAACTCAGTAACCGGTACATGGCCCTCTATTGGCATAGATAAACCAGCGGCTGCAACGATAATATTGATATCATCTAACGCCTCAAAGTATGTAGGCTCGGGTGTCGTACTTTGCCCCTCCCCTACTCTTTCGGCTCCAACGGAGATCACCTGAGATAGATGATAATCATTAATACCCCAACCCTTGAGTTGCGCCTGTAACGCCTGCCCTGCCAATTTATTCTCAGCAATTTGAGCATTGATACCCTCAGCAGGTAAGCCACTAACCCCATCTAAATCTAAGGCTGTTGCTAAAAGGTGATTTGCAGACGAGCCTCGACGATCCCGCACAATCAGTTCCGCCAACTGCTCACCATCTTGGCTAAAAATCTGAAAATGATCGCCCCTTTTCAGATCTAATCGGATGGCTTGATGGGCCTCAACACGAAATAATCGAACGCTATTGTCATTTTGCATATTAAGATAGCAAGCATCCGGCAGATCATTTTTCTGATTTACTAACATCTCCACACCCTTACTAAAACCGTCTTTTAAAGTTCAAGATTGGTGCGCTGGGTCTATTAAAGGTCGACTCTAGTGCACGCATATCTCAATCGAATGTTGTCTTTTTTATAATTCCTGGTGGTTATAAATATTTACCATCACTAGAATTCAAACAATCCTCTTGAAGGCATACTCCATTGGGGGTAATTGCGGTAACAGGCATTCAAGTGGCATAAATACTGCTTAACCAGAGAGTGGGGAAAGCGACCTCAACACAAACGATTGGAATCAAGGGGAGGACATATGGCGATAAACATCAAAACATGGCTAGAACAATTTTTTAACGCTTACACTGAAAACCCCAGCCAACCATCCAATCCTGTAAGTGAGGATCTGTTTTCCCTAGGCGATATTGCTTTTGATATAGCAACAACTGACGAAATCAATAAAACCTTACCTCCCTTATTAAAGAAGCTTGAAGCACAACTAAGCCAAAGCTTTTCAGCCGATGAGCAGTGCCGCCTAAAGATCGTATTCAGTTCACCGAGTACCGCAGAAACCTTTGTCCACCATCCATCTGATAGCACCCCACACAGTAAAATACTGCATGCGTTACATCGTTTTTTTACTAATGGGCACAATGATTTAATCCACGACACACTCTATCTAGATGCGCTATCTAACCACTGTTTTCCCGAACCGCTCTATGGTTATAAATTAACTGAAAGTAAAGAGATGAATATTTGGCTATTAGCTATCTTCCCCAATAAAGTACCTAGCGCTAACCAGGTCCGCTGGAAGCTCACTGCCGTAGAAAACGCTTTAAAAAAAGGCTTTTCAGCATGGGCGCAGCAAGAGAAAAAGATAAGTAAAGCGGTTACATCAGAACGTGCCATCCATGCAGCGGAACTACATGATTCTCTAGCACAAGTACTCGGTTATTTAAGAATTAAAAGCGCTAAGCTAGATAGCCTCTGCCAAAGCAATACCTACCATGAATTAAAGCCCGTCACAGAAGATCTGGCGGCTTATACCCATTATGCCTACCGTCAAACACGAGAATTAATCACCTCATCACGTTTATCAATGAAGGGCGATAATTTAACCCAGGCGATTTCCGATTCTGTATCAGAATTTGAACAGCAATCAGCTATTGTTTTTGAATACGACAACCGGCTAAAGAAAAATATCACAAGCCCTAAACAATCTATGCAGCTGCTTTATATCGTTAGAGAGTGCCTCTCCAACATCGTCAGGCACTCACACGCCACCCACGCACGTATTGTCATTAAAGAAACATTAAGTACGCAAATAGAGATATTTATAGAAGATAACGGTATAGGTTTAGATACCAAAAACGCACGTAACGACAGCTTTGGCTTAAAAATCATGCATGAACGAGCAGAACGAATTGATGCACGACTCCTTATCCAACCCCATCCCAACCAAGGAACACAGGTCATACTCACATTGAAGGTTGGAGATAACCATGAGTAATCCCATACATTCAGTGATTGTAGTAGATGACCACCCTTTGTTTCGGCGGGGGGTAGTAGAGCTGCTAAATGACAGCGAGCAATTTAATGTTATTGCCGAGTTTGATGGCGCAACCGACCTTTTAGAACAATTGGATGACCTTTATCCAGATATTCTATTGCTTGATTTACAAATGCCTGAAACCAGCGGTCTAGATATATTACAGCTCATCCGCAAAACAGATGATCAACTAAAAATTATTATCTTAACCGCCTGTAGCGATCATGATCAGCTTTTTTCCGCCTTGAAAAGTGGTGCAAATGGATATCTACAAAAAGATACCCCACCCGATGAGATCATTAAACATTTGGTTAATGTTCTCAATGGCCAGACCGCCCTCAACGAAGACGCGGTAACCTCATTAGCCCACCAGCTACGCGAAACTCACGAAACAGAGGTTAATCAAGCGGATGCCATCTTTTCGGAAATGACCGAGCGCGAACTAGAAACTTTGTCCTATATTGCCCAAGGACTTAATAACAAGTTGATCGCCCGAGAATTAGGTATCAGTGATGGCACCGTCAAAGTCTACGTAAAAAACCTATTAAGAAAACTAAACCTTCATTCACGTTTAGAGTTAGCAGCCTGGGCCCATACAAATAACGCGAAAGAGCATTTTGATCTGGATAAGGATTAATCCCATGAACTTACTAAAATGGCCTCAATCTGTTTTTAATAAGGACAACAGCTTTAATCTTGATGACAGCAATCTTCATGAGACCTTATTCAACAGCCTTGGCGATGTAGTTATGATCATCGATCAAAACCACCGCATATCTCTAGTAAATACCTGCTGGGAAAAAATCACCGGCGTCGCCGCCAGCAGCTCCCATAATTTACTGTTTACGGACTTCCTTCACCCTGAAGATGTAAAAATCTGGAACGACATTATTCGTAAAGTTTTCAATAGCCATGGAAGCGAGCTCGTTTGGTTCCGGATCATTAGCGCCGATGGCAATATTCATTGGTGCGAAATGAGAGTGCAACAACTGAGACCTAATGAACATTACCCGCTCAGTGCAACCCTTTGTGACATTACTCCTCAGATCCGTAACGAACAGATACGTAACGCCAGCCACCGAAGTTTGCAAAGCTTAGTAAACCGTTTACCTGCCATGCTTTACCGTTCTCGAAATAACACCAGTTGGAGCATGGAATATGTGAGTAGCGGCTGCAAAGAACTCACAGGCCTTAGTTCTGAAGAGCTTATCAACCAACCACAAATATCCTATGGCGAATTAATCCACGAAGAGGATGCAGGTTATGTGTGGAATCAAGTACAGTTTTGCCTACAAACCCAACAGGTTTTTGAGCTGCAATATCGTTTAAACCAAGCAAACGGTAAGTGCATCACTGTCAAAGAAAAAGGACGCGGACTCTATTCTGAAAGCGGCATGATTCTAGGCGTAGAAGGCTTTGTGTTCCAGTTTGAATAAACACAAAACAACAGCCCCAAAACCCTGATTACAACTTATATCTACCGTCTTACCCCTTTTTGATTACCCACAGAAGGGAATGTTCCAAACCCCAAAAGCTGATTAATTTAGATCATAACGCTGTATCAACAACAGCCTCCTCATTGATTCTGACGTTTCATGGAGAAACTTATGACTAAACGCATTGCCATTATCGGTGCAGGCCCAAGTGGGCTAGCACAACTTAGAGCCTTCCAATCTGCACAAGCAAAAGGAGCCGAGATTCCAGATATCGTTTGTTTTGAAAAACAAAGCGATTGGGGCGGCCTTTGGAACTACACTTGGAGGACAGGACTCGACGAAAATGGTGAGCCTGTACATGGCAGCATGTATCGCTATTTATGGTCTAACGGACCTAAAGAGTGTTTAGAATTTGCAGATTACAGCTTTGAAGAACATTTCGGTAAAGCAATCGCATCCTACCCTCCTCGTGAGGTATTGTGGGATTACATTAAAGGCCGTGTAGAAAAAGCTGGGGTACGTGATTACATCCGCTTTAATACCCCTGTACGCGACGTTATCTTTAACTCTGATACTTCGACTTTCTCTATCACAGTACATGACCATAATGCCGATGAAGTTTATACCGAAGAGTTTGATTATGTGATCTGTGCCTCGGGCCATTTTTCTACACCTCGGGTGCCTGAATTTGTGGGGTTCCAGAAATTTGGCGGGCGTATACTCCATGCTCACGACTTCCGCGATGCCTTAGAGTTTAAAGATAAAACAATCCTCCTTGTGGGTAGTAGCTACTCCGCCGAAGATATAGGTTCACAATGCTATAAATACGGCGCAAAAAAACTCATTAGCTGCTATAGAACAAACCCTATGGGTTATAAATGGCCTGAAAATTGGGAAGAGAAATCCAATCTCCTTCATGTTGATACAGACACCGCTTACTTTGAAGACGGCAGTTCAGACAAGATCGACGCTATTATTCTATGCACCGGCTACCTCCACCATTTCCCATTTTTACCTGAAGACCTTCGCCTTAAAACAGACAATCGCCTATGGCCTTTAGATCTCTATAAAGGTGTAGTCTGGGAAAATAATCCGCAGATGTTCTACCTCGGCATGCAAGATCAGTGGTACACATTCAATATGTTTGATGCTCAGGCCTGGTATGTCCGCGACATTATTATGGACAGAATCCCTCTGCCATCCAAAGAGGAGATGACCAAAAACTCAATGGAGTGGCGCGAACGGGAACTCCTTCAAGAAACAGCTGAAGATATGTTCACTTTCCAAGGGGATTACATTCTAGAACTGATCGAAGCAACCGATTACCCAACCTTCGATATTGAAGGTGTTAGACAGACCTTCCTTGAATGGAAACACCATAAGAAAGAAAACATCATGACTTTCCGTGATCACTCATACCGCTCATTGATGACCGGCACTATGTCTCCTCCACACCATACACCATGGATTGACGCTTTGGATGATTCATTAGAGGCCTATCTATCAGAGACCATGGAAGTAAAAAAAGCGGGCTAAATAACAGGACTCGCAACGTACAGTAAAAACAAAGCAACCTATGAATAGCGCACTCCCTAGGTTGCCTTTCTGGACAGGAAAGACATTCGCCAACACTTAAAATTTATGAGAATCACACAATGAGCTACATAAAAAAGATTATCGATAAAACAGTGACCTCTATTGATACAGATTTAGAAGGCTGGGAAAAAATATCTGGCACACCTACGATGAAAACCTGGATCGAATACACATCAGAAGATGGCAGTATGATTGCGGGATGTTGGGAAGCAACAGAAGGTAGCTACCGAGCTGAATACAAAAGCTGGGAATATATCCATCTTATTGAAGGTAAAGTAACAATAACACCCGATGGAGAAGAGAGCGTTACGCTATTGCCTGGAGACTCTTTTGTTATTGAAGCTGGCTTTACTGGAGTTTGGGAGATAGAAGAGAAAGTATTTAAACACTTTACGATTAAACTCTAAGCTACTCTGTTAAAAAAAGCCTGATTGAACATTTAAGTTCAGATCAGGCTTATACAAAAAAAGCGTTAATGTAGAGATTACTTAACGCTTAATTTCACTAATCTGAACCTGAGGCTGCACATTAGTAAAATTAGGTATATCACCTAACAACTCGTCAGCATGAGGACCAAACGCGGCTTCAAATGCATCCACAGAATCAAATATCAAATGCCCCATAGCAATAAACCCAGCGGCCTCACCTGGTGCTCCACCAGCGATACCAGCATCAACTGTAAAACTCTTTAGCGTATCGCCTAAACGGTCTAATACAAGCTGTGCATGGGTTGAATTGTAGTAATCCATGTCAAACTTCGCATCTGAACTATTTGGGTACATCACACTGACTTTTATCATTTTTATTTTACCTTTACGATTATCTTAATAAGCTAAACTAACTTAACTTGTTTTGGAAAAATTCGATGGTTCGTTGCCATGCTAACTCAGCATTTGGCTTATCATACCGAGCAGTTGAGTCATTATGGAAGCCATGATTAGCGCCTTTATAAACATGTACTTCATAAGGAACATGTAAACGCTTCAGGTCTTTTTCATAATTAGGCCACGTCTTATTAACCCGTTCATCCAACTCACCTAATTGAACTAACAACGGCGCTTTAATATTCTCTCTTAGTTCCGCTGCAGCTGGCGTGCCATAAAACGGCACGCCTGCAGAAAGGAGATTAGATTCAACGGCTGCTAAATAGTTCACAATATAACCGCCAAAACAAAACCCTACCGCGCCGAGATGGCCATTACTGTTCGGATGGGCTTTGATAAATTTAGCCGCGGCTAAAAAATCCTGTTCTATTTTCGAACGCTCAAGGTTTTTCTGCATCGCCCTACCCTCATCATCATTTCCTGGGTAGCCGCCTAAAGGAAACAGAGCATCCGGCGCAAAGGCGATAAAACCAGCTTTAGCTAAACGGCGAGCAACATCTTTAATATAGGGATTAAGACCTCGATTCTCATGGATAACCAACACAACAGGCAACGGCCCTGAGATGTTTTTAGGTACCACTAAGTAACCCTGCCCTTCATCGTGGCCTAAAGGCGAATCAAAGGTTTCATAAGTCGCCAATATTTCAGGGTCATTAAAAGAGACCTGTTCAGCTAAGGCATAGTTAGGTAATAACGCAGAGGTCAATACAGTCATTGAGTAACCAACAGCCGTTAATGTTCCTAACTTTTTCAAAAAGGTGCGGCGATCCATACCCCCATGGGCATAATCATCATACCAATCGAACGCTTCCTGTGGGATTTCACTCTGATTACGGTCAGACATAACACCTCCTACACACTTGAGTAAGGCTAACATTAAGGGACAACTTATAAGCCCACTTAACATTAGCATAAAACTTTTTCATGAATAGGTTTTAATATGTGATCAACATTACTTTATTTTGCATACTTTATATGGCGCGAGAAAGGTAGCTGAACTTAGGTTCAGCTAAATAGGAGAGAGGTCTATTAAAGTGTTTTTTCCCAAAAAAGGGCCTTACCTATCTTAGGATTTAACTCATAACCAGAAAACCCGAATTTTGTATAGGCTGCTTGTGCGGGCTGATTAGCCTCGAGAACTTCAAGTGTAAGTTTGCAGCAACCTTTATATTTAGCCATCTCTTCCACTTTTTTTAGCATTATTTGGCTAAGCCCTAAGCCTCTATACTCTGGCAGCACAATTACATCGTGGATATTGATAATGGGTTTACACTTAAAGGTAGAGAAAGCATCGAAGCAATTGATAAGACCAGCTGGTTTCTTATCCACGTAACAGATAAAAGAGAAGGCGTGAGGCAACTTAGCTAATTCCGACGCCAAGTTAACCTTAGTATATTCACTGAGAGGATCACCTCCCCCCATAATATCGAGCGCATAGCACGCCAGCAGATCCATCATATCCTTAGTGTCTTGATTACATGTGTAATCAACCAGATCCACTTTAATCTCTTTCAATGTTTATTCCCCAGTATTGATAAAAACGTTCTCACTCAAAAAACTTAAGCCCTGCGATACCCGCTACAATCAGTAATATACAGATAATACGTGTGATACTGCCAGATTCCCCAAGAAAGAAAATCCCATAAGTCGCTAAAGACACAGCACCAATCCCTGACCATGCAGCATAAGCTGTACCAACAGGAATAGTACGCATAGCGACAGACAAGAGACCTAAACTCACAACTACAAGCACTGCGCTTATCAATGAAGGCCACAACTTTGTAAAGCCATCGCTATACTTTAAACCTATAGCCCAACCACACTCTATCAATCCGGCTATCGCTAAATAGACCCATCCCATTGAGTTCACCCTCTAAATATTCTTTCATACAGATAGAAATAGATCAGCTCTTCAGCCCATCACTAATCGCCTTGATAGACGCATTTTTTCTTTATAATAGAGCCCTCAAAAGAGGGCTATAATGGAGATCCTGATTAATTAGCAGGATCGAATTGAGATAGGTAATCAACCACCATCGAATGATAACGACTCAATCCCTTATACTCGATCAACGGTGCTGGGAGTGTTTTCATCGTCCGATGCATCCGTTTTGCCCATTCTGGATTAGTGGCAATATCCTCCAAGCTAATCAGATAAGTACGGATAATAAACATCAGTGCATTACTGCGCGGCATGCGATCCATCACTTGTACCTCAACACGCAGATAAACTTTTTCACCTACGTTATCGGGTGTCACAGAGGTCCTTTCATGGCCCCACTCATGATAAGTCTCAGGCGAAGTGTCCATCCGAGCATTGACGGTTAATGTCCAGTTTAGACGGCGGATGGGACTCCCCACTTGCATGGCCGTCAGATATTTCAATGCGCGCTCAAAAATACCTTCGTTATGGGCCATTGGTACAGGACCATGCCACTCCTTGAAGCTCATACCAGCATCAAACGCGAGCGACCAATCCGCTGGACATGTGACCATTCCTGCATCGAGGAAAAGATCTCCATCGCGCTGATCTAAAAGCGCAAAGTCACCCTGTACCTGACAACCAATATATTCCAGCGGTGGTTTAGGTAACGTACTACTATCACCAAAGGTAAAAGTATCGTGAATATTGAGTAGTTTATTTTCCCATGTCCACTGATCACCCTCAGTCGTCAGCTTGAAGTAATCAGAGTAGTCCTCAGCTAAAGACGTCATTAACCGCTCAAGCATATCCCAACACGCAAGCTCCATATGATCCATCGCAAGACAACGATGAGGCATCGCATCAAGTACTAACTTGCGCTCAGTCATTTCTGATAGGTAATGCTCATCAATATCAAGAAAATGCTCATAGGCTGAGCCCTCACCACCTTTCGGAGTATGTGGCTCCATATTAACGGAATAACGGTACTCATCTTCAGGAAAGGGAAAAGGAAAACGTTTTATCGCCTCAGGGCTGTTTGAGTAGGTAAAATCATCACGGAACGTTTCAACTTCTTTGGGTGCAACTCGCATTATTAGTTCTCCTTAAATATCTAAGACCAGACGTTCACCCGCAGCACGAGAGACACAGGGCATAATTGCGTTACCTGCTGCTTTCTCATCGTCCGAGAGGTATTGATCACGGTGATCTATATCGCCCTCTTCAACAGTACAAACACACTGACCACAAACGCCGCCTCGACATAAGTTAGGTACGGAAATATCCGATGCTTCTAGCGCTTCTAGCAAGCTATCTTCAGCACTGACTTCTACTTGCTGCCCACTGGATTTAATTTCAGCAATAAAGGGCATCCCTGGTTTAGGTGCCGCAAACTCTTCTGAATGAATAACACTGGCAGGTAAGCCTAAGGTTTGTGCTGCCTCCTCCACCGCCTGAATTAACGATTCGGGGCCACAAATATAGATATGCGTGCCTAAAGGCTGCTGGCTTAAGAGTTCTGTCACATCACAGCGCGTATGACGGTCAGAGTCATAACCAAAGTACTTATCGCCTAACTGCTCAGAAAGCTCATTTTTATAAGCGCCTGTTTGCAAACTGCGATACATATAATGAAGTTCAAAATCAGTGTTACGACGAAGCATTTCAGGGATATATGACATAAACGGTGTCACCCCAACGCCCCCAGCTAACATCAAGTGTTTTTTAGCTAGCCAGAAGGGAGAAAACAAATTTGAAGGTGGGCTAATTAGTAATTGATCGCCAACCTTTACCTGCTCATGCATATAGATAGAGCCGCCCCTAGACGTCTCCTGTAAACGAACCGCTATACGGTAACGATTGGTATCCGCAGGGTCACTCAACAGGGAGTATGCGTTTTTATATATCTTCTTTGCGCTCGGCATCTCAACAACAACATGTGCACCCGGCGAAAAAGGATAGAGCTCGTCATCTATAGCTTCTAAGGTAAATTCGCGGATGGTTGGAGCTACTTGGCAAATACTGGCTACTTCTACTTTTATTTGATTACTCATTAGCTTAACTCCACACTTTCTGGGATCTCAGTCGCGTTTTCTGCATTGACTTGATAACCAAAATACGCGGCATGTGATTTAGCAAAATGATCGGTAACAGCTAACAGTTTTCCGCATCCTGCGCAGGTTGCTGGGGCTGTTACTACATGATCGGTTACCGTATAACAGTGGCAGCAAAAAACACTACGTTCCGTATTCAAAGGCGGCAGCATAACCATCTGATCTTCTGTCACGCCTAAAGCTTTTAACTGCTCCCCCACTAACCACATGTACTTTTCTGTACCTGATAAGTAAACCAAGGTGGCCGCAGGTGCATCGGCTAACAACGTCACTAATTGATCCTTAACACTTTCTAGATCCCCGTCATCAACAAGGTCTTTTTTAGCTACGGTTTTGCTCTGATATAGGTCTGAAAAAGCAGTGCTTAATTGTTCACAAATAAACAGGCTATAAGCACAAGGAGCATCACTTATCTCAGATCTATAAATAGGCTTACTTGTAACAACAGAAACACTTTCAGGCTCCATAATGACCTCCAAGTAACAATCCAATTAAGATTTACCGCCACCTTCTGGTGACGATTAATTAAGGTTTCAATAGGAACAATATTTACCATTAGCCACGCCAACACAATTCTCTTCATTGGGTACCCCAAAAGGGGTAGGTTTTTAAAAATAAAATGGCAGACATAAAAAAACCGACACTATGCACAGAGGCAGAGCGCCGGTTGGGGGTTAAATCGACATCAGCTGGGAACCAGTAATCGATTTGGGGGTAATAGATCCACCTCAACAACATGTATAAATTGCCAAGGGGTTACTAATTTATTTTTAACAAGCAGTACTTAAAACCTAAGTTTAAAAAAGATAATTCAGACCCGCTGCTTTACCTCCAAACTCATCCATTGCATCCAACAGACAAGCCCAAAGGTATTCAGCCGCTGCGCTATCACACAAAATGACAAAGTGAGTACCTTCTTTATCCGGTAGATGACTGATAATCGCATTAATTCTTGCGACAGAGGTTTGCGCTATAGAGCCTTTAGGAAACGCCGATTCAGACAGGTCGACACCACAAAGCTTGGCCATAATATCAGGCAGATGCTCACCACTCAGTAGTAAGCATGCATGACTATCTTGGCAATAAACCGGATAACAATCGGCAAATGCACTAGAATCCGCCGAGCAGGTACCGCTCTCCATCGCCCCTAATACCCAAAACTCAGTTTTGCCAAGACGCAATACAGTCTCACCATTAGCTGAATTCAAACATTGGTTTGGCTTTTCCGGAACCGATAAACCCGCCGCACTCAACGCGGCGATAGCATTGGCGCCTCGTATTCCAAACCTATGCTGTACGGACAGGTCAATTAAGGCTGTAAGTGGTTCAAGCTGATCACCATAAGAGACAACTTGAGCTGCAGAAGCGCACGCTTCAAAGTGTGCACCCGCTGTTTCATGCACCCTATACAATGGGCTACGGGCAAGATAAGTCTCTGGCGTAATAATGTTCTTCGTTATCTCTTCCATCACTACATCTCCTGTCTTGCATTGTTTGGATCATAAAACGGCAGACTAACCACCTCTGCTTCGACAATCTGACCATCAACGCGGATACTAATTTTGTCGCCAGGTTCGCTTGAATTAATACCAGCAAAAGCCAAACCCACTATTTTCTTCATCGCTGGAGAGTATTCACATGAAGTGACATTACCGGTAATCCCATCACCTTCTAATACAAGATGTCCCTCCTCAGGTTTTTTACTCTCTGCCGGTAAAGCAAAACCGACCAACTTACGTGTTTGAGGCTGCGCCATAACAATATCCACTGAGCGACAACCAACAAAGAAAGGTTTCTTCCTATTAACCGCCCAATTCATTGATAGCTCTCCTGGATGACTCATTCCATCCGTATCTTGGCTAACAATAACGTGGCCTTTTTCAAGACGTAATAAACGTTGGGTTTCAACACCAAAAGGTTTGATATCAAACGCTTCGCCCGCCTCCATCAGCAGATCCCATAAAGCTTCGCCATAGCGGGATGGCACATGAATCTCATACCCCAATTCACCCACAAAGCCCACACGGAGCAAGCGTGCAGGAATACCTGCCACATCAGCTTCACCGTATGCCAAAAATGGAAAACCTTCCGGCGAAAGGTCGGTATCTGTGACTAACTTTTCTAGCACTTTACGAGCGTCAGGTCCCGCTAAGTTCACAGCACAATAAGCTGAAGTCACATTCAGAATATCTACATCTAAACGCCATTGAGCATTCCACTTGGTCATATCTCGGTACACACGATCGACTCCACTGGTCGTCGCGGTCACATAAAAGTGATCCTCAGCTATTCGACAGGCAACACCATCATCAATAACGACACCATGCTCATTGGTATAAACGGCGTAACGTGTTTTACCGACTGGCTGCTTTAAAAAAGCAAAGGTATAGATACGATTCATAAACTCTGCCGCATCAGGGCCTTTTAACTCAATACCCCCTAATGTACTAACATCGATCAAACCTACTTTATTCCGCACATGTACCGATTCCGCATGGATACACGCATCTCGCTTATTGGGATCACCATAAAAGGCCGGACGCCTCCAGTTACCTGCAGGGATCATTTTGGCCCCTAATTCAAGGTGTCGATGATGCATAGGTGTACGACGGTAAGGATCAAATATACGACCGGCAATATGTGCAAGCTTCTCCGGCGCAAACGGAGGTCTGGCCGTTGTCACACCGGTTTCAGTTACCGTTCTATCCGTTGAGTTTGCAACTAAACGAGCCGTCGGTAGCGCAGAGTGCCGTCCTTGTGAAGGCCCCATACCCACTGTAGAGAAACGTTTAACCAGCTGTACATCGCGATAACCTAAACGCGTAGCATTGACTATATCTTTCGCCTGTAGATCTTCATCAAAATCGATAAAGTCTTTACCTTTAGGATGGCTAAAGATCGGCCAATCAAAATTAGGCTTAACACTACAGCTAACTTTGCCAGGCAGTTCATCACTAAGATTTAAGTTATTCAAAGCAAGCTGAGCAGCCCGTTGCCCATCGGCGACTACTGAATCTAACTGGTGTATACCGTTCACGGAACCGGCAATATGTAGATGCTCCGGCAGCTTTGACAAAGTAAATTCAGCCAACTCATCCGCATAACTAAGCTGTGCACCTGCTTGGCATAACAGCTGATAAGCAGGCATATAACCGGCCGACATACAGAGCAGATCACAGTCAATAATACGGCTGGCGTTACCGACCTCACCTTTAGCGGTGATTTTACGAACATCTACCCCTTTAATGCGTTTATTGCCCTTTTCCGCAAGCGCTTCGTACACAGTATAACCTTGATGTAAGCTAATACCCCGTTCAGATAAAGCATCGATTAACTGAGGCGTTGCGACACCTTCACGCATATCAACGACCGCTTTAACATTCACCCCTTGATCGCTAAGCTCTAAGGCCGTCAAATAGCCATCATCATTACCGGTTAATACAACAGAGCTCTCACCCGGTTTAATGGCATAAAGCTTCATCATTCGCGTAGCTGCACTACACATAACAACACCCGGAAGGTCATTATTGCGGAATACAACGTGCTGTTCGTAAGCACCCGAGGCGATAATGCACTCTTTGGCCCTCACCTTGAATAGGCGCTTACCTTGAATCAAAGGTAAATAGTTATCGGTAAACCATGCATTACACACGGTATCGACCATAACGGTGATATTGTCATGCTCTTCTACTTTTGCGATCAGTTCTGCACGTAAGCGATCAGCCGTGATGCCCTCTATATCAAAACGGTTATAGGCTAAAGCACCACCCATTAACGGCATCTCTTCAACCAATAAAACCTTAGCACCACCGTCCGCTGCCTTAAGCGCAGCACTTAAACCCGCAGGGCCTGAGCCAACCACCATAACATCGGTGAAGAGATATTTTTTATCATAATATTCTGGGGTAAAGTTCAGATCTAACTTACCTAAACCCGCTTTTTCGCGAATATAACCTTCCCATTTATCCCAAACACCCATAGGTTTAAAAAATGAGCGATAGTAGAAACCTACAGGCATAAAACGGCCAAAATTACCCAGAATAGCATCACGGTCTTTATCTAGAGTACCGTTGTAATTCTGCCCTTCGATCTGCATATTCGGTGCAATGGCCGTTCTATCTGCCAACGCATTTGGATCACCACCGAGCTGCACTAAGGTATTGGCATCTTGCCCCGCCATAGTTAAAGGCCCACGAGGACGATGGTATTTGAAAGAACGAGACATCAACCAACGATCATTAGCTAATAATGCACTGGCAATACAATCACCTGCATAACCTTGATAACGCTGCCCTTCAAAAAGAAACTCAACCTGCTCATCACGATTAAGCAACAACCCCATTGGGGCATTTAAGCGCATATTGGTATCACTCATGCCTTAACCTCCGTCGCAGGTGCACTAAACTCAACACGTTCACTAAAAAGTACTGAAGGGTCATAGGTTTTTATAATTTCATCGCTTCCGGTATGCCGCTCAGCGATAAACCAATAACCAGAAGGTGCATGCAACCACCACTCGGTTACTACAGAGATGGCATTGTCAGAGAAGAAAACGTAATCAGCCCACTCTTTATCACTGCAACTATTGGGATCAGGCATCTCTTTCACCTCGCCCCCATGCACAAACTCACTTATATTTCGTAGCCCGTTTAATGGGCAATTCATCATTTTCATAATTCTTACCTCATCCAATCAGTGGCTAGCCGCAGTCGCGCCCATTTCGTTAACTTGGCGGAACGCGTTAAAACGATCCATAGAAAAAGGCTTAATAAGCTCAGGCACCTTGCCGCCACTCGCCACCAGCTCAGCCATTGATTTGCCGCAAATAGGGGTCGATTTAAATCCCCACGTTCCCCAACCCGCATCTAGGTAGTAGTTGTCCACTGGACTCAATCCCATAATCGGGCTGTAATCAGATGTCATATCCGTTAAACCCGCCCATTGGCGCATTAACCGCATATTGGCCATAAAGGGAAAGAGTTCGACTGCGTTAGCTAACAAACTCTCTTTTAAATCCATGGTTGAACGGGTGCTATATAAAGGATATGGATCAGAACCGCCGCCAAAAACTAATTCGCCACGCCCTGTTTGCTGAACATAACAGTGCAATGAAGGCGAGCTGACGAGTGGGTCCAAAAACGGTTTAACCGGCTGAGTTACCATCGCCTGTAATGGGAAAGTTGTGATCGGCATTTTAAAGCCTGCTTTTGCAGCTAAAAGCGAACTATGACCCGCCACCGCTTGCACTACACAGCCACAGCTCACATTGCCGCGGTTCGTTTTAACGCCCGTAACTTTGCCCTGTTGGACAATAACATCAGTTACCTCTGTCAACTGATGTAACTCAACGCCTCGTTGTGTAGCGCCTTTGGCATAACCCCAAGCAACCGCATCATGACGAGCTGTTGCACCATCCATATGCCACAAACCTGCTAGTACCGGCATATCGGCAGGATTCATATTTAAGGTCGGTACAAGCTCTCTTATCTGTTGAGGGTCAATCAGCTCAGTCTTGCCACCAAAATGTTTATTAACTTCTGCTCGTTGACGAAAGCCGCGCACCGCCGCATCAGTGTGTGCAAGTGTCAGCTGTCCGCGTTGTGAATACATAATATTGAAATCAAACTCATTAGATAACTCCTTAAAGAGTTTGACCGATTCGCTGTAAAACTTAACCCCTTCTGAGGTGAGATAGTTTGAACGAATAACCGCTGTATTACGGGCGGTATTACCCCCACCTAAGTAACTCTTTTCCAAGATCGCAACATTAGTGATACCGTGATACTTAGCTAGGTAATAAGCGGTGGCAACACCATGCCCCCCACCGCCGATAATGACGACATCATAATGAGACTTCAGCTCGGTCGGCTTAGGTAAGTCCGCATGCTGCTCAAACGGATAATCTTTATTTAGACCATATTTTAATAGTGAGAAAGGCATTCCTCTCCCTCCTTAAATGTCATATCGCTCAGTGAGAAAATCGAATCAATAGGTTATCTATTAGCTCGATATATGCTTTTACTTGGGTACCCGCTGCTTAAAAAAAGCCTGCTCGAAGAGAATAATTCCAGAGCAGATTAACGTTTCAACTCTTGATTTAGCGCGGCTTGTACTGTGTTTTTCATTAAGCAGGCAATCGTCATAGGGCCAACACCACCAGGAACAGGGGTTATAGCACTGGCAACAGGCTCAACATCTGCAAAATCCACATCACCCACAAGCTTACGTTTACCGTCCCGCTCTATGGCATTAATACCTACATCAATCACGGTAGCCCCTGGTTTAATCCAGCTAGCTTTAACCATTTCTGGACGACCTATAGCTGCCACAACAATATCTGCTTGTGAACAGATAGATTCGATATCTTTAGTCCGTGAATGAACAATAGTTACCGTGCAGTTAGCTTGTAACAACAGAGCAGCCATAGGCTTTCCAACAATATTGGATCGACCAATCACTACGGCCTGTTTGCCACTAAGGTCCGGATGTACATGTTCCAACATAATCATGCAGCCCATAGGCGTACAGGGAACAAGCGATGCCTCCCCGCAGGCTAATGCGCCAACATTTAGAGGGTGGAAGCCATCAACATCCTTAGCAGGATCTATAGCTAATAGAACTTCCTCTTCATTCAGATGCTTAGGCAGCGGCAGCTGTACCAAAATGCCATGCACACTAGGATCAGCATTAAGTGTTTGGATAAGATCGTTTAAGGTTTCCTGTGAACTATCAGCTGGTAACTTGTACTCCAGCGATCTAATTCCAACCTCTTCAGCACGCTTCACTTTATTCCGCACGTAGACCTGACTCGCAGGATCTTCACCCACAAGCACAACAGCAAGCCCCGGCGCTATGCCGAAACGCTCGACAAAAGTAACCACTTCCTCTGCTGTTTTATCGACCACTTGCTGAGAAATCAGCTTGCCATTAATTAACACGGTCATGCTTACCTCTCCTACTTAAAGACAACTGTTTTGTTGCCATCAAGGAAAACTCGGTGATCAACATGCAGCTTAACAGCGCGCGCCAGTGCGACAGTTTCAGTATCACGACCTACAGCAACCAACGCTTCTGGGCTATAGGTGTGATCAACCGGCTGAACCGACTGCTCAATGATAGGCCCTTCATCAAGGTCCGACGTGACATAGTGGGCGGTAGCACCGATTAATTTAACGCCGCGGGTATGGGCTTGATGATAAGGTTTAGCCCCTTTAAAACCGGGTAGGAATGAGTGGTGAATATTAATTGCACGGCCACTCAACTCTTTACATAAATTATCGGAAAGGATCTGCATATAGCGTGCTAAAACAACCAACTCAGTGCCGGTTTCTTCAACAACGTCTAACAATGCCTGCTCCTGTTCGGGTTTATTATCTTTAGTCACTGGTAAGTGAATGAAGCGGATACCCTCTCGCTCGGCCATTGGACGTAAATCTTTGTGATTGGAAACAATGGCGGTGATCTCCATATTGATCTCACCTTTGTGTAAGCGGTACATCAAATCATCCAAACAGTGATCAAACTTACTCACCATGATCAATGTCTTGGTAGGTGCATTCGCGGCCACCATCCGCCAATCCATCTTGAACTTTTCAGAGATAGCTACAAACTCTGCTGAAAGCTGATCTAATTCATACTCTCCCGATTCCACATGGAATCTCATACGCATAAAAAACTGACCGCTTTCAGGATCATCAAACTGGTTCATTTCGCTGATATAACAACCTCTTTCAGATAGAAAAGAGGATACGGCAGCGACTATTCCACTACCTGCGACACAATTGGTTTTAAGAATAAATTCTTTAGTATCTGTACTTTTCATTTTCAAAGTGGCCCTGAGCGGACCCTCCCTAAAGTCTGTTAAATGCTGTTTTGAGATGTCGCAGCCCTCGCGAGGTGGGTTTTCACCTCGCGGTAGCTTTATTTGAAACTCGATTTATTTAGTATTTCTGGCCAGGAATCCAGCTTGTACCCGCGAGTGGAACTCGGGCCATAGCAGCTGACTCAACCGTTAGTGCCACTAAATCTTCAGGCTCTAAATTACGTAAGTCATTTTTACCGCAGGCACGGGCTAAAGTTTGCGCTTCCAGGGTCAATACATTGAGGTAGTTAGCGAGTTTACGACCTGCTTCAACAGGGTCTAAACGCTTCATTAGCTCTGGATCTTGAGTCGAGATACCTGCAGGGTCTTTACCTTCATGGTAATCATCATAGAAACCAGCAGCTGAACCAATTTTCTTAAATTCATCGTCATATTTAGGATGGTTACAACCTAAGGCAACTAAGGCTGCCGTACCAATTGCGACCGCATCAGCACCTAATGCCATACATTTAGCAACATCGGCACCGTTGCGAATACCACCGGAGACGATCAACTGAACTTTACGGTGCATGCCCATCTCTTGCAGTGCTTGAACCGCCTGAGGAATCGCTGCCAATGTAGGAATACCGACATGCTCAATAAAGACATCCTGAGTCGCGGCAGTACCACCTTGCATACCATCCACAACAATGACATCAGCGCCCGCTTTAACCGCTAATTTCACATCATAGTAAGTACGAGTAGCACCCACTTTGATATAAATTGGCACTTGCCAATCAGTGATTTCACGCAGTTCTTGGATCTTAATGGCTAAGTCATCAGGGCCTGTCCAATCTGGATGGCGGCAGGCAGAACGCTGGTCTACACCCATAGGTAAGGTACGCATTTTAGCTACACGGTCAGTGATTTTCTGACCAAGCAGCATACCGCCACCGCCGGGTTTTGCACCTTGTCCTAATACAACCTCAATCGCATCCGCTTTGCGAAGATCATCAGGGTTCATGCCGTAACGGGATGGAAGGTACTGATAAACCAATTTACTAGACTGGCCACGCTCTTCCGGTGTCATACCACCATCGCCAGTTGTAGTCGATGTACCCATAATTGAGGCACCACGGCCTAGCGCTTCTTTTGCATTAGCGGATAACGCACCAAAACTCATACCGGCAATCGTTACGGGAATATCGATCACAATCGGCTTTTTAGCAAAACGAGAGCCTAAGGTAACCGAGGTATTACATTTTTCACGGTACCCTTCCAGCGGGTAACGGGACATACTTGCGCCTAGAAACAACAGATCATCAAAATGGGGGAGCTTTCGCTTAGCACCAAAACCACGAATATCGTAAATGCCGGTTTCAGCCGCACGGCGAATCTCTGTCATCGTTGTACGATCAAAGGTCGCTGACTCGCGTAGGCCATCTTTTACATTAATATCTTCACTCATAATTCTGTCCTCGATGATTCAGCTGTTAGTACGCAGACGCGTTGTCGACTTTAAAGTTATAGAGTTGGCGAGCTGAGCCATAGCGTTTAAATGATTTTGGATCTTCTTCTACACCCGCACGATTAAGTAGCTCTGTTAACTCTTCAATATGCTCTTCACGCATCTCTTTCTCGATGCAGTCCGCGCCTAAAGATTTAACGCTACCTTTGACATAGATATGTGTCTCATACAGTGAATCACCTAAGGCATCACCTGCATCGCCACACACAACAAGGGAACCCGCTTGTCCCATAAAACAGCTCATATGGCCCACATTGCCTTTAACAACAATATCCACGCCTTTCATCGAGATTCCACAACGGGCTCCCGCATTACCTTCAATCACTAGCAACCCACCGTGAGCGGTAGCACCTGCAGCTTGTGAGGCATCACCTTTAACACGAACTGTTCCTGACATCATATTTTCAGCAACACCTTGGCCAGCATTACCAAAAATAGTGACATGAGCTTTTTTGTTCATACCGGCACAGAAATACCCAGCATGACCTTTAATATCGACCGCTAAATTTTGATCGAGTCCACAGGCAATATTGTGTTGGCCTTTAGGTTCTAGAACTTCCCACTCACGAATCGTGCATTCCACCGCCTGATCATGTAAGGCTTGGTTAAGGTCTCGAACTGTGTGTTTTTGCAAATCAATTGTTTTCATCGTCTTATTCCTTAATTCCACACTTACTGATCACGTTCCCAAACATAAATTGTTTCAGGCTCTGGCTCCCACACCTTGGCATTCTCTATGCCCGGCAATGTTGTTAACGCCTGATACTCTGAAGCCATGGCAACATAATCATCAGTTTCAGCCATCACTGCAGGCTTACATGCAATAGGGTCACGTACTACAGCGAAGCCATCTCGTGTACCGATTGTAAATGTGAAGAAACCATCCAGATCTTTAAGTGCGCCTTGCAGTGCTTCATTCAGCGTATCGCCTTTACGTAAGCGATTAGTCAGGTAACCCGCTGCTACTTCTGAATCATTTTCCGTTTGGAATGTCACACCTTCCCGCTTTAACTCTTCACGCAAACGGTTATGGTTAGATAGGGAGCCGTTATGAACCAAGCAAAGATCTTGGCCTGTAGAAAAAGGATGGCTACCTTCCATTGTTACCGCAGATTCAGTCGCCATACGTGTATGACCGATAATGTGGCTACCTTTCATACTCGCTAAGTTAAATGTCTCAGCGATATTTTCAGGTAAACCGACCTCTTTAAGAATCTCTATAGACTGACCTGCACTTAAAATAAGAATGTCAGCCTCTTTTTCAGCAAGGTAATTCTGAATAACCTCCGCTTCGCATCCCACTTTAAACACAGCAACTTTGCTGTTTTTAAACCAATCTACGGTGACGTCTAGATCATCCTTAATACTGCCCGCCAAACTGCCCCAGTCATAATTCTCATCAATATGTCTTAGGGTCAGTTTAGTTGAGCCATCCGGCACCTCATCACCATAAATTGCAAAGCCAGCGCTATCAGGGCCACGATCTGTCATCGCAATAAGCATTGGTGTAAAAAGCGCACCCAGCTGGCTTTCTAATGCCTTGTTTTTCAAATAAAGGCCGACAATTCCACACATATATAAACCCTCGTAATCTTGTCCAATCACATAAAATTTTTAGAAGAATTCTGCGTAACGTTTGGTTTCCCAATCGGATACATGGCGGCTATAGTCGATCCACTCAGCACGCTTAATTTTCAGGAACTCACCCACAACTTCTTTACCTAAACGCTCAGTCAAAACAGTGTCAGCTTCCAATGCATCTAAAGCTTCATTTAAGTTCTGTGGAAGAATTTCAATACCCTCAGCTTCACGCTCTTCAGGAGTCAGGGCGTAAAGGTTAATGTTTTTCGGCTCACCAGGGTCAAGCTCGCGCTCGATACCATCAAGTCCCGCAGCGATCAAAGCAGCGTGCACTAGGTAAGGGTTACAACCGGAATCAGGAAGACGGAATTCAAGACGGCCATAAGGAATACGCACCATTGCAGATCGGTTATTATCACCGTATGCAATATAAGCGGGCGCCCATGTAGATCCTGAAGCGGATCCTCCAACAACAAGGCGCTTATAAGAGTTAACGGTCGGTGCCGCGATTGCACATAGCGCTTTGGCATGATGAAGAAGACCGGCGGTAAAGTGATAAGCCATTTTCGACAAGCCCATACCATTTACATCGCTATCATCGTTGAAAAGGTTTTTACCCTCATCATCGGTAATAGAAAGGTGGAAATGCATACCGTTACCTGTACGATCAGACGCAGGCTTAGGCATAAATGAGCAGATCATTCCAAGGTCGTTTGCAATCTCGCCTGCTGCCATACGCACAAATGTGAAGCGGTCAGCGGATTCAAGTGCATCGCCATAGGTATAGTTAATTTCAAACTGGCCATTCGCATCTTCGTGATCGATTTGATAAACATCAAAATCAACCTTTTGTAAGGATTCCACTAAGGTTTCAAGAAACTCACGGGAACGAGACAAGCCTTTATAGTCATAACAAGGCTTAGCAAGTACATCGGAATCATCTACCGTTTGAAGATCTCCATTCTCATCGCGCTTAAACAGAGAAAATTCAGGCTCAAGCCCTGTATTCAGGGTCCAACCTTGATCAGACAATAGCGCCAACTGTCTTTTGAGTACTACACGACTGTCATAGATATAAGGCTCTTCATTAACGTATCCATCACAAACGATACGTGCATAACCAGGCTGCCAAGGAACAATAGAAAGCGTATCGAGATCACCGCGCGCCATAAAGTCAGGCCCATGCGGTTCCATACCTAAACCCCACACAGCGAAGCCAGCAAAACCTGCCCCTTTGTTAACAACGTCCATCAGACAATGCGCAGGCACCGACTTAGTCTTGGCTACACCATGGATATCGACGAACTGGGCAAGGATATATTTAATCTCGTTGTCACTAATAAACTTCTCAACATCTATAGACATTCTTAGTACTCCGCTTAATCTCCAACATTATATACGTCATCTACTAATAAAATATTCTTTTTAGTAAATTTACTTGCCTAACAGGAAAGCATAATACGTGCCAACGATTTTCTCTTTAGGAATATTTATTTCCCTTTAAGATAAGTCGTTGAATTATAAGGATCTAGTAAAAAATATTTACTTATGGGAATATAAAGTGCCTGAAATTAAAAAAACCAACTCTAATAAAAACGCCCACTTATGCAGCACAAGGCACTAGAATGGAGCAATATTAATGACAGATTCTAAGGGCAACCAATTCGATCTGGACCAATACATAGGCATGAAAGTAAAGAAGGCTCGCCTAGATGAGGGCCTGAAATTAGTCGATGTCGCCAGGATTTCTGGTATTAGCCAAGGAATGGTCAGTAAAATTGAGAATGCACAGGTATCAACCAGCTTAGAAACCCTTAATAAACTATGTTCCGCTATCGGACTTTCTATATCCAAACTATTTAATGATTTTGATAGGCCCGATGGTGGTGCACAATTTACTAAAGCAGGATCCGGCTTAGAGGTCGTCAGACGGGGAACAGAAAAGGGCCATACATATCAACTCTTAACTTATAAAAGGGGCGGAAAAACCGCATTTGAACCTTTTATGATAACCATGGATGACCTTTCAGAGGTGTTCCCAACATTCTCCCATCCTGGTGAAGAGTTTATCTATCTAGTGAGCGGAAAATTAGTCTACCGTCATGGTAATCATCTATATGAGATGGAAGCTGGAGATAGCTTAACCTTTGACGCAGAGATACCACACGGGCCAGAGAAACTCGTAGAGGTCCCAATTCAACTGCTTTCAATTATCAACTATGCAGATGAATAAACAGCCTTAAATTCCGTTATAAGCATAGGTTAAACATCGATATTTATCGGTGTTTAACCACTTTTTTCCCTTTAAGAAAAGCTTGACTGACTCTTACCTCCTCATAAGTAAGTAATAAATAACCGCTCAGGCTTTTATATTCTATACTGATGCTTATAAGCCTTATAAATTCAACTGGCTTAGTTTTTGCTTTATAAATTCACTAACGATATAACATTTAGACATAGTCGTTTTTTGACTAGTAATAAAGACTCTCATTGAGAAAAAGCCCCTGTTATAAAAAGGCTTCATTAATAAAACCCATAAAGTCAGATGATATGGCAACGTTACTTTCATATCTGCCTGCTAATCTAATGACTTAGTAATGTACGTTCAGTTTAGGAGCATTAAGGAATGGCAATTCGGGTAGCTTTAAATCATAAAACCAAATATAAATTTGATCGTAGAGTAAACCTATTTCCCCATGTTCTACGTCTGCGGCCAGCCCCGCATTCCCGTACCCATATTCATGGTTATTCACTTAAGGTTGAACCTGAAGGTCACTTTCTAAACTGGCAACAAGACCCTTTTGGGAACTACCAAGCACGTTTAGTCTTCCCAGAAAAAGCCGATGAATTTAGCATTGAAGTTGAAGTCATTGCCGACATGACAGTGATCAACCCATTTGATTTCTTTGTAGAAGAATATGCAGAAAAATTCCCTTTTAAGTATGACAAACAACTTAAAAAAGAGCTGAAGCCTTACCGAGAATGTACAGAAGAAAGTCCACTATTGGATGAATGGGTCACTAAAATAAGCTTAGAACCCACACCGATTAATGACTTCCTTGTTGCACTCAATCAAAGTTTAGAGAAAGAGATTGATTACGGTATCCGCATGGAGCCCGGTGTTCAAACCTGCGAAGAAACCTTAACGAAAAAGAAAGGTTCTTGCCGTGATACCGCATGGCTGATGGTACAGGTTCTACGCAAAATAGGATTAGCTGCACGATTTACATCGGGTTATCTTGTCCAACTTAAACCTGATGTTAAACCCCTTGATGGCCCTGCCGGAGCTGAAGAAGATTTCACTGATCTACATGCCTGGTGTGAAGTTTATATTCCCGGCGCGGGTTGGATAGGCTTAGATCCAACTTCTGGCTTATTCGCAGGCGAAGGACATATTCCTCTAGCTTGTACACCTGACCCTATTTCAGCCGCACCTGTTACCGGAGCCACTAGTAAATGTGAGGTAGAGTTTGAATTTGAAAACTCTGTCACCCGCATTGTTGAAGACCCTCGCGTAACTAAGCCATACAGCGATGAACAGTGGCAAGATATTATGCAGCTTGGTCATGCTGTAGACGAACAGCTAAATGAACAAGATGTTCGCTTAACGATGGGTGGCGAACCTACCTTTGTGTCGGTTGATGATATGGAATCGCCACAGTGGAATACCGAAGCACTAGGCGATGACAAACTCAGCTTAGCTAAAAGCCTGCTGTTACGTCTACGTGAGGAGTACGCTCCTGGTGGACTATTACATTATGGGCAAGGTAAATGGTATCCCGGCGAAGAGATCCCTCGCTGGGCATTAGGCTGCTTCTGGCGAGAAGATGGTGAACCTTTATGGCATGACCCTTCCTTACTCGCACGTGTAGATAAAGATTATGGGCATGACTTAGACACAGCAGAACGCTTCTTTGAACAACTATGTAGCAATTTAAAGTTGCAAGACCAGTTCATGCAACCCGCCTATGAAGATGCAATCTACTATCTATGGAAAGAGCAAAACTTGCCCAATAATATAGATCCTGTCAAAGGAGATTTTGACGGTGATTTAGAACGCAAACGTATTGCTCAACTGATGCAACGAGGCTTAAGCAAAGCAACGGGCTTTATTTTACCGCTGGAATGGGATTACTTTAATTCAGGCTGGCGCTCTAGCCTATGGCCTATGCGCCGTGATCAAATTGTCTTAATACCCGGTGATTCACCTTTAGGGTTTAGATTACCTCTTGATTCACTGCCAGACCAAGCTGAAACTGAACAGAAAGTACAACCGGAAGCTGATCCGTTCGAATTAGTTCGTCCACTTCCTACCCGAGATGGTCAGGCGGACATCATTGAGCAAGTGGCACCTCCTCGCCCAACTCATTTGAGCAAAACATCGCAAACGGAAGTCATTAGAACCGCACTGTGTATTGAGCCTCGCAACGGCAAGCTCTATCTCTTTATGCCACCGGTTTCATATTTAGAACATTACATCCTACTCATTTCGAGTATTGAAAAAACCGCTGAAGAGTTAGGTATTCCTGTTGTTCTTGAGGGCTATGAGCCACCCAAAGATCACCGGTTGAAGAAACTACTCGTAACACCTGATCCAGGCGTAATAGAAGTCAATATTCACCCAGCCTATAGCTGGGAAGAGCTAGTCGATAATACAACACGCCTTTATCAAGCCGCCCATGAATGCCGTCTAGGAACTGAAAAGTTCATGCTTGATGGACGCCATACAGGTACAGGTGGCGGTAACCATATTACGATTGGGGGTAACACTCCAGCCGACAGTCCTCTACTTCGCAGACCAGATCTACTACGTAGTATTGTCACCTATTGGCAGCATCATCCAGGTCTATCTTATGTGTTCTCAGGTATGTTCATTGGCCCAACCAGCCAAGCACCTCGAGTCGATGAAGCACGAGATGAGATGCTTTACGAACTAGAGATCGCTTTTAATCAGATGCCTGAAGGCATTATTGATCAACCTTGGTTAGTGGATAGAATTCTGCGAAACCTACTTGTCGATATGACGGGTAACACCCATCGCGCAGAGTTCTGTATCGATAAACTTTATGCCCCGGGCACTGCTAGCGGTCGTCAAGGTATTCTTGAGTTCCGCGGTTTTGAAATGCCCCCTCATTCACGAATGGCTTTAGTTCAGGCACTCTTGATTCGAAGCCTAATTGCTCGTTTTTGGGATGAGCCTTACCACAAGCCACTCGCCCGTTGGGGTACAGGACTACATGATAAGTTCATGCTGCCACACTTTGCATGGTCTGATCTGAAAGATGTCGTTAATGATCTACAAGCCCACGGTCTACCTTTCCAACTAGATTGGTTAGCACCGTTTGAAGAGTTCCGTTATCCACATTATGGTCGTGTACAAATTGATAACGTTGCGTTGGAACTGCGTTGGGCGATCGAGCCTTGGCATGTTCTAGGTGAAGAGATCAGCAGCTTTGGTACATCTCGTTATGTAGATTCATCGGTAGAACGTCTACAAGTTAAATTAACAGGATTAGATGAAAGTCGTTACGTCTTAACCTGTAACGGCCATCGCGTGCCACTGCACAATACTGGACGCAATGGTGAATATGTCGCCGGTGTAAGATACAGAGCTTGGCAGCCACCTTCTGCATTACATCCGACGATTGGTGTTCATGCGCCCCTTACCTTTGACTTAATTGATACATGGAATGGCCACAGCATTGGCGGTTGCGTCTATCATGTAAGCCACCAAGGGGGAAGAAGCTATGATACCTACCCTGTTAACGGTCACGAAGCTGAATCTCGTCGTGTAAATCGCTACGATGAATTTGGTCACTCACCGGGCAGTATTACAGGCACAACGGGTGCCCAAGTCGTACGAGAGTTTGGTCCTGATCACTCCAAACCAAAACCTGCACCTATAGGAGATGAAAATTTCACTAAAGAATATCCATATACACTTGATTTAAGGTGTGTAGATTCAGGACGTTACTCACCAACCTAACGGCGGTAGTGAGGTTTAGCATACAGTAACCACACCTCACTTGAGGTGTGGTTAGCTGATACATCCTACATATTTATGTGCGTACACTAAAAAGCCAAATAGCCACAAGAATAGCTAGAAATATAGTTTCAGAAACCATCAACACAATCGGCTTCCAACCCATTAAGGAAAGCTCTTTAAAGGATGCTTTCATGCCTAGGCCCACCATCGCGATAATTAAACACCAACGTGATAACTCAGTCATACCCTCTAAAACCAAAGAAGGTATGTAACCTGCACTATTGATCACTACAATAACCATAAACGCGATCAAAAAACCGGGTAATGGAAGAGATGAACCACCCTCTTTCTTCGCAACCCCGCTCCGAGCAAACATCAATGAAATAACAATAACCACTGGAACAAGCAGAGCAACACGTAGTAACTTAGTAAAGGTCGCTACATCACCAACATCGTCAGACATCATATAACCAGCCCCCACTACTTGCGCAACATCATGGATAGTCGCACCGAGGAAAATACCACTTTCATCGGTTGTAAACCCAAGCTGAGTTACCAGTAATGGATAAGCGATCATCGTAATCGTACTTAAAGCGGTTACACAAATAACAGTGAAAATCAGATTACGCTCTGATTCTTCATCATCAGGCAACACAGCAGATACAGCCAATGCTGCGGATGCACCACAGATCCCCACAGAAGCACCCGATAAAATACTTTGAGACTTACCTAATTTGAGCCAACGACCACACACAACAGCAAAAAGAATCGTTGAAGGCACACCCACTAAAACAATGGCAATGGGCGTTAAACCTAGCCCTAACAGTTCTTCAAAGGTAATCCTTGCACCTAACAGAGCAATACCGAATCTTAATACTGACTTGGCTGAAAACTGAATACCCGATACACAACGCCCTTCCAATGATAGGTAGTTCAAGGACATACCAATCAACAGCGCGTAAAGAATAGTTGGGCCGCCATAGTGTTCAGATACAAAAGTAGCAGCCATTCCTACAACCATACAAAGCAAAAAACCGGGAATCATTTGACTAAACCCAGCCATTCGACCTCCATTAAAAAAAGGCACTTTTTTTCCGATGTGGGACATCATACTCTCCAACATATATACAAGATCACGGGATAACGACCTCCCCTCCCACGAAGCATTCGCGAAAGCCATAAGATCACTACAGACTAGCCATTAAGACCCCATCACATAGATCCGCCTCAGCTTAAACAAGAGTGAACGTCAAGTGAAGGTAATGGAGAAGATTTATAACAAAAAAATCTATGATTAATACAATTCGTTATTACCAAATAGATACAATGTCCAAGAGAAACTAAATAGAGATTCCAACGTTATATACCTAACAGTGACTATATAATTCAGTGAAAAATAGATCGAATCTGAGGTAATCGTTCCTCTTTTCTGGTTTAATTAATCGTTGCGATAGTCTTCTTAAAGGTAGGAAATAATGGCTTACGAGCTATCAGGTAAAGTTAAATTAATTCAAGATCCTCAAACATTTAACAGCGGTTTTACTAAGCGCGAAATGGTCGTCATCGTTGAAGATGGCAAGTACCCGCAGGAGATTAATCTTGAATTTGTTCAAGACAAGGTGAGCTTACTCGACAACCTCCAAGTGGGTCAGGATGTCACAGTTACTTTTGATATTCGTGGCCGGGAATATAACGGCCGTTACTTCAACAATCTCCAAGCCTGGAAAGTTGAAACAGGCTCCTCTATTGATAGCCATATGAATCAAGAACAGCCTCCACTGGACAACTATGCGCCAGAAGCAGCATCCTTCGATGATGATATTCCGTTCTAAAAAACACAAGCGACCAACAAACCGAGTTCTCTATTTACACCTATATCCCCCACTTCTGCTTGGTTGTGGGGAGGCACCCCTCTAAATAAAATGGGGTATAAACAAAAAAACCAGCAGTTACGCTGGTTTCTATAGGCTATTTAGTGTTTACAAACAGGTAAATAGTCACTCACATGCAACGGAATTAACTCAATGGCTGTGAGGCTTTAAATCATAATGCTTGTGCGGGTTATCATGGTTAGAATCAAACCATTCCAATGCATTCTTATGCGCTGTATCAACCTGTTTTTCCGTTAAGTGATGCGCCACAATCGAGCGCATATAATGTGCATCTGAATGTCCATTAGCTGCGGCCAAATCAAACCATTTATAAGCTTCCATCACCTCTTTTTTCACACCTAGCCCATAATAATATTGATGGCCTAAATAATACTGTGCATTCCTATCCCAACCATTTGCCGATTTATGGAACATAGCTAACGCCGCCTCATAGTCGGGTTGCCCATCAATACCAATAAAATCTAGCATAGCTATCGCATATTGCGCTTCAGCATGTCCAGCGTTCGCTGCTTTTTTATACCACTGCTTTGCCACAATAGGGTTTGCTTTTTCACCCCGTCCATTCAGATATAAGTTGCCTAAATAAAACTGCGCATTAACATGCCCCTTTTCAGCGACATGCAGAAGCCATTTTTTCGCTTTTTGATAATCCTTTTCTACACCTTCACCCGATGAAAAAATAATACCCAAGTTGTAAGCCGCTTGCATGTTATCTTTCTCAGCTGCTCGCTCGAACCAATAGGCCGCTTTACTAATATCTTTCGTCACGCCCTGCCCATTCACATACAGGGTTGCTAAACTCACCTGGGATTCTATATGTCCTGCATTGGCAGCTTGCGAAAACCACTTAAACGCTAACGTCAGATCTTGTTTAGCACCTGCCCCCATGTAAAAGATATAACCTAAATTATGAGCGGCCTCTACATGACCTGCCTCTGCGGCAGTATTAAACAATTTAATCGCTTTAGCGGGATTAGCAACACCCAATCTCCCTGAATAATAGATCGCTCCTAAATTATACTGAGCATCACTATTACCTTTTTCAGCGAGCGGCTCTAATAACTCAACAGCCGTTTTAAAGTCACCCTCTGAAGCTTTCTTGATCCCATTTTCAAGCGGCGACGCTAAAGCGACAGCGCTGTTCATACTGACGATCAGCGTTAATAAAAGTGTTACCCATCGCATCTCGATTACCTATTCTGCATTGATGTAATATAATATTTTCCATTAAAAAGCCCGGTACTTAACCGGGCTTAGTACGGCTTAAGTACGCGTTATCAGAACCGCCAATTACCAACAATTTGGCCTTGATAACTCTCATACTCATCTGCTAGCTCAGTATCAAGCAACAATGAAAGCGTAAAATTATCCGAGCGCTGTATATCAAGTCCAAAGCCAATACTATAAACATTACGATGAATATCTTGGCCTTCAGATATAAAGTTACCACCGCCGCCAATGAATGATGTCACTGTATTAGTACCACTATTATTTAACGCGTGACGTAAACCAAACTGAACAGAGGGGGTTACTTCAGCCCCGCTCGTTAGCACTAAGTCTTTACTGATTTTAGCACCTAACAATAACCAGCCCCGATCTACATCCTGTTCTGCAACGTTCAAGGACATCACACCGGCCCCTGTCTCTGTATAACCATCTAGGGTCATGTAAGAGTATTCAAGACCCGCATAAGGGGTAATAGTCATGCCAGACCCTTGCTGAAAAGGCATTCCAGCGGTCACACGCAAAGCGTACATATCACCGGAAAAGTCACCACTCGCGATGCCTGACACACCCGTATCACGTTGTGTTTCGTAATCCTGATAGGCATACGCTAGCATTGACTCTAGGTACCACTTACCAAAATCACGTGAAGCATAAGCCGTAAATTGCCACGTTTCTATATCTGAGCCATCACCGTCTCGGTAATCGCCAAGTTCCACGTCCGTATTGGCATAGGTAAATGCCCCCCCTAAAACCCAATCATTTTCCAATAAGGTATCACCACCCGCAGCAATACCATGGATATCACTTCCGTAACCCGCATAGCCATCGTTACTACCTTGGTGCGCAGACGCACCAAATGCTTTTAGCCACATTGATTGACGGTACTGCTCATCACCTGCTGACAAACCGGTTTCGGCATCATAATTTAGTGCAGTTGTTGAAAAGTTTTGAGAACGAAGGGTGTTTAACCTAACCTGCACAGTATCCAGCGCACCCGTGATTGTTTGGGTAGCCGCTTGCGATAAGGCAGCTCCGGTTTCTGGAGACACTTTTTGTACTGCCGCTTGTCTATCATCATCAGACAACGCTGCCATCTCAGCAATGATCGTCGCCATTTCACCGGTCACATTACCATTTAGCTGGTCTAACATCTCACCCGTACCCGTTGTATTACCGGTTGATACCGGCTCAAAGACCCCTGTTGATCCAACGACTACAACCTGTGATTGGTCAATCAAACCAGCACCGGTTCCATTAAAGGTCTGGCCTTCGAGGTAAATACGGTAACCTTCTAAGGTAAAATCACCCTGCACAGCGGCAAAAGACCATTCCTGATCTGCTGGAAATGTTCCTCCAAGATCAAGTGCATCTAAGGTTGGGTCATTAACATAGAGGTTCGACAGATCTTGAGTCGTTCCTGCTAGCGGGTCATCATATGAAAAGGTTTGGGTATAAGTACCTATAGTGATGGTCATCACATCACCGGCATCCCAGTCCCCACCAAAATTGACAGTGACTGTTCCATCAACACCGCCACCTTCGTAGGTTTTCTGTGTAATAGTTATTCCGGTACCAGTGGTAAGATTAATAGGCGTATTAATAACATTCTGTGTAAACAGATGCCCCGCATTAGCCTGCATACTTCCCAGCAACACGATCAGTGTCAAAAAACGTCTAATGAGAGACATATAGTTCCTATTAAAAACTTGAAGAGACTCATCAGTATAGCCACTGTTGATTCAACAGCAAGGATTTAGATTCAAACAGGAGAATAAACAGGAAATTAAGGCATAATGTTTAAAAAAAGGTTAATTAATAGACAATTAATTAAGATTAACTTAACCTGAACACCCCATATTTACTTGATATTTATAAAAGCCCACATAAAAAAACAAACAGACTTAATACTATTTTTTTGTTTTAAAAACAAAAAACCATTAAACAGGAAAAGCCTAATTATCGACCACTAACAGAGCGCTTACACCTTCACAAATACCCCTTCTCTCTCTTAAAAATGATCACCTAACCTGATTTATTTATAATATGCTTCGCCGCTCGTATGGCTAATGCTTGAATAGTAAGGCTCGGCGATTCCCCCCCACCGGAGCTAGGGAACACACTTGCATCAACAAGATAAAGATTAGCCCAGCGGTGACTCTGGCAAAAACGGTTAACCACCGAGCGTCCTCTATCATTACCCATTCGACATGTCCCAAAAACGTGAGTCGAACTGAATATATCGTAGGAGCTAAACTCCTCAAAAATCTCACCTCCACCCGCTGCACGAAGGACCTCTCTACATTTGTCTGACATAAACGCGATGCGATTAATGGCTTCCTCGTCTAGGTAACTACTAATAACTGGTAACGGCATTCCCGACTCATCTTTATCTATGGATAAGCTTACAAAAGATTTTTCATGGGGGAGGCTTTCACAAATACCCGACACCGACAAAACAGAGCCAAATAAGGCTCTCATTTTCTTTTTATGATCAAGCCCCCAACCGTCTACTACGCGTGTTGCATACGCGCGCGGGCCAAGCAAGTCAGACTCAGCAACCGATGTGCTAAATCGACATCCACCAATCACACCGGGGATAGCATCAGGGTCATTAAAATCCCAACAGATAGCGTCAACCGCGGTCCCTTTATAGCTACCCAGCGCTTGTGGATAAAAACAGCTACTCGTCCAAAGAAGCGTCTCCATAAAGTTTTTTCCGACTTGCCCAGACTCATTACATAACCCATCGGGCGATTGAGCACTCTTTGACGCAAGTAACAAACGTGGTGTCTCAATTGCACCGCCAGCAACCACTAATAAATCACACCGGAGGTGCATCTCTTTCCCTTCGTGTACCAACTGAACACCCGTGACTTTATCCTTATCTCCCGTTTCAATTCTTTTGACCGATACATTGGGCACAACCGTACAAAACCCGGTCGCTACAGCGTGTTTAATATAGGTAAGGTCAACAGTGCCTTTGTCCATCCGTGAACAACCTTTCAAACAACAACCACAATAATTACATGAAGGACGCCCATCCGTTGGTGTCGACAAAATCGCTAATGAATTATGTTCTAGATTAAGACCTAATTGATTAAAACCTCGACTCAAAATCTGGCTATGTGCACACAGCGGGTGGGCTTTTTGCGGAAATGGCGTACTGCGCCAACGCGATCGAGGTGGGTGAGCAGAATTCCCGGCAACCCCCATCATCTCTTCAGCCTGCGTATAAAAGGGTTCCAGCTCCTCATAGGTCAAAGGCCAATCAGCTGCCACACCAAACCGGCTATGCATTTTCATGGCATGTGGATTCATTCGATGGGCTTCAGCACTATAATGCAGCGAACTCCCCCCTATCCCTTGAACACGATGATAACCAAAGGATATGCGTTCATTACTGGTATTTAACAGTCCACGAAGGTGATTCCACGATCTCAGCCCTTTATACTGTTTTTTTAATGGTTGATGGGAGGCAAACTGAACAGCAGGGCTTTTATATTTAGCGGGAAAGCTATCCTCCCAGTGCTGAGTTGTTAATTTAAAATCCACCTCAGGCGCATAAGCAGGCCCAGCATCTAAAACTAAAACCTTTATATTTTCCTGTGCCAACGCCCAAGCCATCGCACCACCGCCAGCACCGGCCCCTACAATGACGACATCATAATCTTCGTGTAAAAAGCCCATTAGCCGATCTCTTGAAAATCAGGATAACCATAGGGCTGAGGAGGCGACTCGATCATGCCCTTCCAGCTTTCCGGTTGAGTGTAGTAAATAAATAGTGCATCATTTTTAATTCGACTAAAAAATAGCTGAACAATACTCGGCGCATCTTGTGTTGAAGCAAGATAGGTCACCCGCTCCTTCTCCCTAGCTCCAAGCGCCGCATAAGGCTTCATAAAATAAGTCTCAGATTGCAGGTCCAACCACGCTAGCCCTTGCTCCAATAAAACAATGTAGTTCTCAATTCGATAGGCATGCGATATGATTTTTTTATGGATATTTAGCTCACTCGCAGAGGGTGTCTCATCTTTAGGTATAAGAACATCAAGAAAAGCAGACAATGTTTCGCTATTCACCCCCACTTTATCTAATGAGGCTGAAGCCGTTCTAATTTGAAACACTAAAGGTGCGATCACTGCCGCTTCACACAAAAGCCCTAAGAACCTTCGCCTATACATAGCTCACTCTTGTAAAATTAATTTAAGAAGGGGAACATCCATGTAGGGAAGCCACCCTAAAAAGGACGCGTTAGCCAATGCAATACACTTCAGCCTTAATAAAGTTAACCCTTATCCTAACACTGACGTTAACAGCCTGCTCCTACAATACCTATCCAACAGCAGAAACGTTAGCCGCCACTAAACACTGGGTGGCAGTAGATATAACAACATCACAATTCACGCTTCGGAGCTATCAACCCGCCGACAAAGTAAAATCTGACCTGTTAACCATCTATATAGAAGGTGATGGTTTCGCTTGGTCATCCCGAACAAAACCCTCATCAGATCCGACACCTAAAAATCCAGTTGCGCTGAAGCTAGCACTTGCCGCACATGAAAATGATAGCCTTTACCTAGCGAGACCCTGTCAATATATCCCAACACAACCTCATTGCAATAACCGCTACTGGACCTCAGCAAGGTACGCTGAAGAGGTTATTCAAGCCATGAATCAAGCCATAGATAAAGCGGTCCAAGACACTGAAGCCAAACACATAAACCTCATTGGGTTTTCAGGAGGTGGAACGGTGGCGACACTGATCGCACTCAGAAGGAATGATATCAACAAAGTCATCACCCTTTCAGCAAACCTCGACCATACAGAGTGGTCCCATTACCATCATGTCTCACCGCTAGCAGACTCTCTGAATCCAGCCCATTACATCAATCAGCTTTCACAGATCGAGCAACATCACTTTGTCGGTGCCAAGGATAAAAATACGCCGCCAATTTTATTACAAAAATTTCACGACAAGTTTCGCCATTTAAAACATAAGGTTTCTATCTATGTCATCGATGGCGTTACACATAACTGCTGTTGGGAACAGCAATGGGTACAACGACTAAAAGGAATAAAAGCGACCGCACCCTGACGCTCTTTATCAGAGTGATAGCGTGTTTGTGTTGGAGACAAATGGGAGTAAAGTCACCCTGACAGCGACTATCTTAGAGTAATAGCATCCATCTGATAGGGTCGTAAAACACACTAACCAACACCCCAACGTTTAACTGAAGATGGCCTTTCATATTGATGAATAGGGGGCGTTATTAAAATCGTAACGGGACTCATCCGCCTACCGTTCCTTAGGTACTACCTATTTACCTCAAACCCTCCTCTTTTAAATGCCACTGCAATACTGGCCAGCTATTTTGTCTAGCTAACTGCGTAAGTGCCTGATCTGGATTAGTTGCCACAGGAAAGGACACAACTTCGAGCAGTGGACGATCATTGATTGAATCAGAAAAGAACGATGCACCTTCCAATGATTCCTCTTGCTCCTCTAGCCATGATTTTAAGCGTGTAACTTTTCCCTTCCCAAAAGAGGGCGTCCCCTGAATTTTGCCGGTGTAGTAAGAGCCGCTAACTTCTAATTCAATGGCGATAAAATCATTTACGTTTAACAGTTCTGCAACCTTTTCAACAATAAAGGAAGATGTTGCAGAGATAATCAAAAGCCGCAGGTTTTGTTCGGTAAGCGCTTTCAACAAAGAAACCGCCTGCGGATATATCACCGGTTTTATATAAGATTCAATAAATACAGGCATTAATGCATGAATCTGCTCGATGGACAAATGCTTCAGTTCGCCAATAAAAAACTCAATGTAATCGTGTTGATCAAGTTGACCTTGCGTATACAACCTCATCAATTCAGCATCACGTTCAACAAAAGACTGATCGACTATGCCTTTTTCAAGCAGGTACTCACAAAATAGAGAACAGCTATCCCCTGCTATCAACGTTTCATCTAAATCAAAAATTGCCAGAGCCATTACCCGTTCTCCAAAATAGTTAACCCTATGCTTAAGTGATAAATACACAGGGGCTCATGATAGGTATTGTCACTTAAGCCAATATCTAAGATTACTCTCGTGACTATATGACTACGCGATGAAGCTTTAGTTAAACCCGCTATAGAAATATGTACTCTTTGGTTTTAACTGCATACAATCAACTGGTATATACCAGAGAAAATACTAATGCAACCAATTCATATGCCATTTTGGCAACAACAAGCACTCTCCCTTGAAGCAGAAGACACTCCAATTGAGCTAACCCAAGCAGTCACTGCAGATATATGTATTGTGGGTGGCGGTTATACTGGTCTCTGGAGTGCGATCAAACTAAAACAGTCCAAGCCGGACCTAAGGATCGTCATTGTAGAAGCCAAGCTGTGTGGTAGCGGTGCCTCAGGTCGCAATGGGGGCTGTATGCTGACATGGTCAACCAAGTATCCATCTCTCGCCCGTTTATTTGGCGAGGAGGAAGCGGGCCGATTAGTAACGGCTTCAGAAAATGCAGTGTATGAGATGGATGCCTTCTGTAAAGAACATAAAATAGAATGTGAACTACGCGTTGACGGTACTTATTATACTGCCAGTAATAGTGCACAGATCGGTAGTATGGATAGCATTGTCAGTCAGCTAACCGCTAAGAAGCTTAATAGTTGGACAAAGCAACCCTTAGAAAAAGTCCAACGGGCAACGGGCTCCTATGCCCATCTTGAAGGTTTATATTCTCCCGCCGCAGGAAGCGTCCAACCGGGAAAATTAGTCAGAGGCTTAAAAACTACCGCAGAAAAGTTGGGCATCACAATATTTGAAAACAGTCCGATGAGCACCCTGATCGAGGGGCAACCCGCGACAGTGGTAACGAGTAAAGGCAGTGTTAACGCAAGCAAAGTCGTTTTAGCAACCAATGCCTGGATGCCCTCACAGTTTCGTGAGTTTGCCCGCAGTGTCACCTTAGTGTCTTCTGACATGCTTATTACTCAACCGATCCCGGCTTTACTAAAAACTATTGGTCTAGAAACAGGCTGCGCTGTTGTTGATTCCCGCACCTTTGTCCACTATTACCGTACAACAGAAGATGGTCGTCTAATGATGGGTAAAGGCGGTAATATGTTTGCTTTTGCCAATAAAGTAAGCCCTGCATTTGACCAACCCAGCCGCTATCAACCTATTCTGCAATCAGCACTTAATAAGTTTTTTCCAAGCATTCCTTGGCATAAAGTAGACACCACCTGGACTGGCCCCTCTGACCGTTCCGTCAGTGGCTTTCCTTTCTTCGGTTATCTCAGAGAAAACCCTAATATTATCTATGGGCTCGGTTATTCTGGTAACGGTGTTGTGCAAACTTACCTAGGCGCCAACATTATCCGCTCATTAGTATTGGAAGAAGATGATGAATGGAGTCGTTCGGGGCTAGCTCAAGGCCCAAGAGGACAATTCCCTCCAGAACCTATTCGTTGGATCGGGGCAATGACTGTTCGCAACGCCATACGACGAAAAGAAGCAGCTGAAGATACAAATAAGTCCCCTTGGTGGTTTGATAAACAACTGGCTAAATTGGCAGCATCAGCAGGGAAATCTGATAAATAATCTATATAGATCTATTACTCAGGCGAACAGACTAACCTCCTCTCGTCTGAGTAAGCAGATTTAACCACTACACCGGCGATAAAATTAAAAAGACACCCGCACACAGCAGAATTAAAGCGACCGACTTAACCCACCCCAGCTGCTCTTTAAATAACAGCACCCCAAGCAAAGCACCTATAGGTATACTGACCTGCCTTAAGGCAACAATCGCACTAATATTTTCTGATAACTGCATCGCCCAAAGCACTAATAAATAGGTGAGCGTAATCATCGCGCCCGTTAGAGCAATGCTTTTTTTCTGGCTGGCTAAAACCGTTTTTAACTTATGCCGATCATCGGCTCTAACTAATTGGACAGTAAAAAGGAAAATGCACGCAGCAATGCCCTCCAACCAAATATAGATCACTGCAACAATCAACCCTGACTGAGGTAAGTGATCAGCCAATTGGTCTATCGCTATTTTATCGGCAATGCTATATCCAGCCGTTGCACTAGCCGCTAATAAGGCAAGTAACATGCAGCGGCTAAAATAATTACCTACCTTAAAATCCCTAAGATGCTGCATAGGTAACAATACTGCTCCCATTAGCACGAGAAACACTCCGATATAGGCCTCCAGGCTAAGAAGAGCTTGCATCCCTAAGACACTACTTATCACCGCGACCAGCATCACGGGGATTGATCGTGCGAGAGGATAAGCCACTGACATTGCTCCTTCTGCATAAGATAATGCCAATGCACTGCAATAGATCGCCTGACAAAAGCCAGAAAGCAGGAGTAAAGGAAGCAAATGGAACAACACCGTGCCCTGATCCCAAACAAAAGGCAAAACTATAGGTGTCAACGGAAGCGTGCCGGCTAAAAAAGCTAAGGAGAAAAATGCAACGGTAGGACTGACTTTCTTACCTAACAGGTTCCATGATGCATGTAATAACGCAGAAAAAATAACTAAGGAAACTGCTAACAAACTCATAATAAACCCTAAAATAAGCAAAAAAGAACCCATAACAGCAAACTGTTATGGGTTATAAATGGAAGTTCAAGCAACTAAAATGCGCTCTGCAATTAACGCCAAAAACCTCCCTCTCTACATGAAACGAATCAGTGATAAGCCATCAATACTCATCACCTTATAAAATATTTAGGGCTGTTCACCACAGGCCAAACGAAGATTAATATCTTCAACAACCTCTGGAAGATCAGCGATAGAATCAATTACATAATGGGCACCACAAGCACGAAAACGCGCATAAGCTTTTCCACGTAGTTTATCCTGTTCCTCTGCACTCAATGCCAACCACTCCTCAAGGTCTAACCCCACTTCATTACCACTGACGGCAACACCGACCGTCCAGCAACCTGCATTAAGCCCCTCTTCAATACCGATCAGTGTGTCATCCACTTTAATTACCGACTGTACCGTTTCAATCTCAAGCTCCAACATATTTTTTAACGTCATATGTGGATAAGGTCGCCCTTTCGGCACTTGGGGGGCACACACATTAGAGAGAGGCACATAACCTTGCTCTGCAGCTTTGGGCAGTAGATCAACAATCATCTCTTCTGCATAACCTGTATTAGCACCAATCTTAATCCCATGCTCTTGCAGATACTCAAATGTCTCTAAAGCACCCGGAATTAATGTCGAGCGGTCCGCAATCGTGCCAATCTGCAAAGGCACAAAATCGTTATAAAGACGATCTATATCCGTTTGGTCGGCTTCTTTACCTTGTGCGGCAAGCCAAGCATCTTTAACACGTGGCATCGCCAATATCTGACGAATATGTTCACGCTTTTCGGCACCCATGGGTGCACGTGCTTCAGCCAAGGTTATGGCTACTTGGTTCTGCTCAAACAGAGCACTAAACGCTTTAATCGGTGCTAGGGAGCCAAAATCAATGGTTGTGCCTGCCCAATCAAAAATTGCAGCAGTAACAGGCCCTGTGTAAGCGCGTTTGTAAGAAAAACTCATTATTTATTTCCTATCGTCATTATCGTTTATAAAGAGACCTGCATCTCATCCAATACTACCGCTACAGCGTCTAACAATTGATCAACCTGCTGATCATATAATTGACCTATATGGCCTAAACGAAAGCTCTCTGCTTCGGTTAGCTTGCCCGGATAAATAATAAAGTTGTGTATCTTTAGGCGGTTATAAAAATCAGTAAACTCAAAGTTTTTATCTGTAGGGCTGAAGAAGGTAGTAATAATGGGAGATAGCCACTGATCCTCTAATAAAGTTTTAAAGCCCAGAGCACGCATACCCATCACCATGCGATCACGATTACGTGCGTAACGGGCATAACGACCTTGAACACCACCTTCAGCTTCGTGCTCTTTAAGTGCCTGTAAAAAGGCGGCTACCACATGGGTTGGTGGTGTAAAGCGCCATTGGCCAGTCTTGGCCATGTAAACCCATTGCTCATATAGATCCAGACACAGGGAATGAGCATTACCTTGGCTCCCTTGCATAATATCCTCACGGACAATCGCATAACCAAAACCAGGTACACCCTCTATACATTTATTTGCCGCTGAGATCAGTGCGTCAAAAGGTAATTTTTGTGCATCTATAGGTAAGGCACCAAACGCACTCATGGCATCAATAATCAGACCACGCCCGGCTTGCTTAACAACCTCTGCAATTTCAGCTACCGGATTTAAAATACCAGAGCTTGTCTCACAATAGACAACAGCCACATGAGTAATCATGGGATCTTCAGCCAGCTTTTTCGCAACCTCTTCTGGCTTAGGTGGCTCATAATCTCCCATATCTATAAAGCAGTATTCACGTCCCATATACTGCAACGATTTACCAATTCGCTGGCCATAAGCGCCATTCATCAGCACTAGAACTTTGCCATCTTTAGGCACCATTGTTCCTAAGGTAGCTTCCACCGCAAAGGATCCGCTGCCCTGCACAGGAACGCATACATGGGTCCCTTTAGCATTTGCAAGATCTAAGATGCGCTCACATACTTCAGCTGTAATTTTATTGAAATCCTGATCCCAAGATCCCCAATCACAGAGCATCGCTTCTTTAGTGCTCATGCTAGTCGTGATAGGACCGGGTGTTAAAAGATAGGGTTGCGTTCGGTTACTCATTTCTATTCGCTCATGACACTGTCCACTAAAAAGTGAACCTATTTAAAGTGAAATCATTCTTGATATATTGCTTACATTCTATCTGGTATAGACCAGATAATAACACCCCAAAAGAGTGACAGTTTTGTTAAATTACGCCTACAAAACTGTTAGGTTATAATTCGCTTTCCGGTATTCCCAACTGGCCAATTAAGTGTCCGCACGCCAACGCTGAGTCCTAGCTAAAAGGTAATGTGAAAAGACCCAATGGATTAACTTAGCCAGAATACAGGTCCCCATAATCAGAACCCCCATCGCTGCGGCTGGGGCAATATCACCAGCATCATCCATATTTAGAACAGCGACCGATGCCAGCATAGTATCGGCCGAATAGATAAAGACGACCGCCGAAACAGTGGTCATCGCATTCATGAAAAGATAACTACCTATCTCCAATAGTGCGGGTAGAGAGACGGGCATAATCACACGCCAGAAAGTGACATAGAATGGAATTTTTAATGATGCAGAAACCGCTTCGAATTCATTATCAATTTGCTTCAACGCTGTTACCGCGGTCAGATGACAGACCGTGTAATAGTGGGCAACCGTGCAAATCACAAGAATTGCCATAGTGCCATAAACAAAATTTAGCGGATTATTAGGTGCATTAAAAAAGAAAACATAGGCTAAACCTAACACCATGCCAGGCACAGCTAAAGGGATCATCGCTGCCAAGTGATATAGCATCCTCAGCGTTTTGAGGCCCTTTATTTTTTCTACTAGATAAGCGTTATAAAAAATAAATAATGTACCTATAAGCGCAGTCCAGCATGCCATCTCTAAAGAGTTGTAATAGGCTTCCCAACCACCGCCATCCATAAGATCAAATTGATAATTAGCAAAAGATAGTGACAAGTTATAAGGCCAGAAACTCACTAATGAAGCGTATACAGCCATACCTAAAACCGTCAAAATAATAATTGGAACAGGTAAGCAAAGCGCTAACATAGTCCAATCTTTAACTGGATTTTTCTTAGGGATTAAAGGCGCTGCACGCGCCGATAACAGCGCCACCTGCTTACGTTGCACCCAACGATCAATCGCGAAAGCAAATAATGCAGGCAGAAGCAGGACAACAGAGACGACAGCACCCATTGAAAAATTCTGCTGCCCGATTACCTGCTTATAGATATCTGTTGCCAACATATTATACTGACCACCAATCACCTTAGGCACACCAAAGTCAGTAATCACTAAAGTAAAGACAACAAATGAAGCGCTGATCAAACCATATTTTATTGATGGCAAGGTAATCGTCATAAAGGTTCGAAAACCTGATGTGCGAAGTACTTTTGCCGACTCATATAAACGAGCATCAGTATTGCTTAACGCTGTCACAAGAATCATCAACGCGTGTGGAAAACACCAAAACGCCAAACCAATCACAATCCCAATGGGGCCATAAATAGTCTCGCCAAACATCAACCCTTTCAACACACCTTGATTACCAAATAGGTATACCAAAGAGATCGCCGGCAGCAGCGAAGGTGCAAAGATCGGCGCCATAAGAAAAACTTTAAAAAAACCACGCCCAGGCATACAGGTTCGAGTCAATGCATAAGCGGTTAACAGCGCTAACCCAATCACTATAAACGTTGTGATGAAAGCGATGGTTAAGGTATGACTGATCGACATCGACAGTGCCGGTGTCGAGAAATAATCAATATAATTAGCCAATCCAATAAAACCACCCTGCTGGTCTTCTACGCTTTTTGACAAAATAGTGTAAAGCGGTAAAACCAACGTGATTAACAGAATAATACTAGCAATTAATAATCCGCTTGCTTGCAGAATTTGATCGCGAGATAAAGTGGCCTTAGGTGTATTTAAAACGGTCTCCTGCGTCAGAGATACCGGGAGGTTTTCAAAAATACTCATAGCACCTCTCCTGCAAACAAATGCAAGCGCTCCTCCGGAAGATCTAATGCTAATTGATCGCCATGAGAGATATTAAAATCACGAATATCATTCATAGAAAAATCGGCAATGATAAGATCGTTCATCCCCTCTACACTCAGCTTAGAGCGCACAAAAGAGCCTAAAAACTCCATTGAAGTAACTTGTGCTAAAAGTCGATTATCGGCCTGTTCAGTATTACGTATACGAATATCTTCAGGACGAATAGCTAAACTGACCCCTGTTTGATCTATCATTGATGCAGCTTGTGGGCAACATACCGAGTTACCACCCACATTGATCGTCTCCTTATCAACGACAGAACAAGGAACAAAGTTCATGGTTCCCACAAACTGAGCGACAAAAGGTGTTTTAGGATAGCTGTAGATCTCTTCTGGTGTGCCTACCTGCTCAATAACACCATGATTCATCACCACAATACGATCAGCCATTGAGAGTGCTTCTTCTTGATCATGGGTCACCATAACGGTAGTGACACCAAGCTTACGTTGCAGCTCTTTAATTTCATGACGAAGATGATGCCTCACTCGTGCATCAAGAGCAGACAAAGGCTCATCCAACAATAACAAACCGGGCGATGTTGCTATGGCGCGGGCCAAGGCAACACGCTGTTGTTGACCACCGGATAGCTGACCAGGAAATTTTGAACCTGAATCTGGCAAACCGATAATATCCAACAACTCCTTCACACGTTCCTTCTGATCAACGCGTTTAACTTTGCGATTTCGTAGGCCATACGCAATATTGTCAGCAACGCTTAGGTTTGGAAAAAGTGCATACGACTGAAAAACAATACCAAAATCACGACTGTCCGGTGACAACCAAGATACGTCTTTACCATCCTGAATGATCCGACCATTACTTTGGATATCTAATCCAGCAATCGCCCGTAACAGTGTGGTCTTTCCACAACCTGACGGCCCCAGGAAACAGACAAATTCCCCCTCATTAATATCCAGTGAAATATTCTTTAACGCGGCAAAATCACCGAAGAACTTATCTAGTTCTATAATTTTAAGGTAGGAATCACTCATCTTTTTTTCCTGATGGGATGATAGATATGGCATAAAAAAATGAGGAGCTAGAGCCCCTCATGCCAGTTCGGAAACACTCGAATAAAAAATGCTTATTTTGGCTCAGATTTACCGTCGTAACGGTTCTGCCATTTAGCGAGAATTTCCTTACGGTTATTCGCAGCCCAAGCAAAGTTGTTATCAATCATCAAAGATTCAGCATCGGCAGGGAAATACTGTACAGGTTTAGCAACACCAGGCATTGCAACAACCGCAAAGCCCTTGTTGTACATCTGGTTAGCATCTTTAGATACAGCAAAATCTAGTAGTTTCTTCGCCGCTGAAAGGTTTTTTGTACCTTTAATTATGGCGGCAGCTTCCATATCCCAACCTAGACCTTCTTGAGGGAAAACAAGATCAATCGGCGCACCTTTATTCTTCAATTTAGCGCCACGAAATGCGAAAGAAACACCGATTGGCGTTTCACCAGAAGCGGCTAATTTACAAGGTTTAGAGCCAGAATGCGTATAACGGCTGATGTTCTGGTGCAAGCCATCCATAAAAGACCAGCCTTTATCTTCACCAAAGATCTGCAACCAAGACGAAACATCTAAGAACCCTGTACCAGATGAGTTAGGGTTAGGCATGATGACATGGCCTTTATAAACAGGCTTAGTTAAATCTTCCCAAGATGTAGGTTTTGGTAGGTTATGCTTTTTAGCTTCAATAGTGTTAAAGCAGATAGAAGCCATCCACGCATTCATACCCACCCATGAAGGAACTTGGTCGGCATCACGGAACTTGCTTGATAGGTTTTCTACGCCTTGAGGCGCATAAGGGCTCAACATCGCTTGCCCTTTTAAAACTAATAAAGAGGTTGCTGCTAATCCCCAAACAGCATCCGCTTGTGGATTCTCTTTTTCAGCTAATAATTTTGCAGTCACAATACCTGTAGAATCGCGAACCCACTTAATTTTAATATCAGGGTATTGCTTGTTAAATTCAGAAGCATAACGTTTAAGGTCATCCGCTTCTAACGCCGTGTATACCGTCAATTCAGTAGCAGCTTGAACAGAACCTGTCAGAGCAACACCCGCAGTCATTAGCGCAATGCTAAGTTTGTTTACTAATTTCACCGTCATCTCCTTAACCCTATTAAATTTTCTGGTATATACCAGTTTGATTAGGGAATATAATAAACAAGGTTTTTGACGGTTTTATTACGTAATTATGTTTCTAGTAAACTTAAATGAGATTACCACGCTTCAATCGGCTCAGAGCCTTGAAATAACAGGGTATATGGCAAAAAAATAATTTGAAAATATTTATATAGATCACTTAATCTAAAGCGGATTAACTAAATTTACAGACAGACGGACAAACAATTAATGCGCACTAAGATTAACTTTCAATTGCAAAGCATCATGACGCCAATGCTCTACATCAAACTCAATAACATGGCCATCCTGATCATAAGATAATCGTTGTATTTCAATAGAGGTATAACCTGCAGGTGCTTGCAACAACTCGGCCTCATACTCATCCAATGAACCTACAATAATATTTAGATCAACTTGGTCATAATCCGTTTGATACTCATCACGAACAACTCGACTTACTGAACGCTCCAACGGTTTATCAAAAACGCCTGGCAATATAGCTTCACGTAGATAGATACGCTCAAAATAAACCGGTCGGTTATTCGCTCCACGCAAACGGTGTAACTCAACTACAGGCTCTCCTAGATCGATCTTCATCGCCTCAGCTAAAAACGCATCGGCAACGATCTTACGTTTAAGAATTTCTCGGCTAAAAGGTATCTGTCCCTGCTCAGAGACATAATCCATAAAATAGATCGCACGACTTGGATCATAGTTGATACGTTCCGGTGTCACGAACCAACCCCGACGATTAGAACGATAAATAAGGCCTTGCGCCTCTAACTGTTTAAGCCCTTCACGGGTTGTTACTCGAGTGGTTTTTAAACGCTCACTAATTTCACGTTCAGATGGCAGTTTGTCATCCGGATTAAGGTCGCCCTTTTTTATACAGTTTCGCAGGTAAGTGACAACGGAAGCGCTTGAAACCGATTTACGGATGGTCATCGAACAGAAAATCCTTGTGTGTAGGCTAATGTGATCAAACCTAATAGAAGTGCCTAATGCTACCCCAAGTACAGAAAAATCACATATGACAATTTTGCTAAGTTTTTATTAAAACTATCATACCCCATTGACAACTTAGGGTATAAAACTCTGTAATCACCCATCTGGTCTATACCAATATGAGATTAATAATGAGTAACAATAATCTACGCAAAGAGGGTGATATTAATCAGAGCACCCAACGTCAAATCTGGCAGCAGGACAATCTCGACTCTGCTGCACAAGCAATGCTAGAACAAGACAGTCGCTATTTCCTACATCAAGCGATGTCCACTCCCTGTCTTGCCCCGTTAGAAGCCGCTGAAGGAATCTATCTGCAAGATACACAGGGCAGAAAATATATGGACTTCCATGGTAATAACGTCCACCAAATCGGTTTTGGTCATCCCTATCTGATTAACAAACTAAAAGAGCAGTTAGATACTCTGCCCTTCTCCACCCGCCGTTATACCAACCAAACAACAATCGATTGCGCACGTAAATTAGCCGCCTTAACACCAAGCGATCTAAACCGTGTGCTGTTTGCACCAGGTGGCACCTCAGTAGTCGGAATGGCGCTCAAACTAGCGCGTATCGTCAGTGGAAAACAGAAAGTTATCTCTCTCTGGGATTCTTTCCATGGCGCTTCTATGGATGCGATCTCTGTTGGCGGAACCCATTCCTTCAATAAAGGCTTAGGCCCACTCATGCCTGGAGTTGAGCATATACCACCACCGACAACTTATAGAGGAGTATTCACAAAAGAGGATGAGGACGATCTTGCTTATGCGGATTATCTTGAATACGTTTTACAGAATGATCCCGACATCGGTGTTTTTATTGCTGAAACGGTCCGTAATACTGATGCCCAATTCCCTAGTAAAGCCTATTGGAAGCGGGTACGGGAACTATGTGATCAATATGGTGTATTACTGATCTTAGATGAAATACCTATCGCTTTAGGACGTACTGGCTATATGTTCGCTTTTGAACATTATGAAATCGAACCGGATTTCCTCTGCCTTGGCAAAGGGCTTGGCGGCGGCATCGTGCCTTTTGCCGCAATGATTACTCGCGATAAGTTTAATATCGCTGAAGATGTATCCCTCGGCCATTATACCCACGAGAAAAGCCCGCTAGGCAGCGCTGCAGCACTTGCAACACTCGAAGTTATAGAGCGGGAAGATCTATTGTGTAAAACCCAAACCCACGGAAAATGGATGAAGAAACAGTTAGAGGGTTTAAAAGACAAATATTCTCTTATTGGTGATATTCGGGGCCGTGGCTTATTGTGGGGAATCGAGTTGGTCAAAGACCCTATAAGTAAAGAACGTGCCTGTGAAGAAGCAGAAGTGGTGATGTACACATGTTTAGAGTTGGGCCTATCGTTTAAAGTATCCCAAGGCAATGTATTGCAACTCTCACCGCCTCTCATCATTACCCAAGAGCAACTACAACAGTCACTATCTATATTAGATCAAGCACTTATGGCAGCAACAACACAGTTTAACTATGCATATATAAAGGAATAATAGCTAAGAGATAAAAACGACCAAACTTATTAAACATGACTGAAAAACAAGCTGACCAATGCCCAATTTTTAACTGAAGATGGCCCTTCATGTTGATTTATATTGAGGCATTGGCCAGATTTTAGATGCAGCTAAACAACCTATCTTTTGTGTTTTGGTCGCTCAGGCAATTCGGATTTACTTAAAATTCCATTACCATCCGCATCAAACTTATCGAAATCCTCCAAAAGAGGCCCTTTAACTTCATCTTTGCTCAATCCACCATCACCATTAACATCAAGCTCCTCAAAGGAAGGTGGCGCTGGACGATCACCCTTTGCCTGCACAGGTAAGACGGTCGAAGACATAATAACCGTCGCTAATAAAAGTACCGCTTTTTTCATGGTAAACCCTCTTTCTCTTTCGTATCACTAACTATTTAAGGAGCCTTAGACAGAACAAAATTCTGTATAAGGCACTCATTTAAAAACTACTTTTCACTGAAAATTTGTTCTAAACCAAGCCCATCAAACCTTTACAGCTTTCCGTTGTACTTAAAGCCCTAATCCAATAATAGCGGCCTAATTCGCATGAATATCAACCACTACATAAACCGCTTTACCATTGACCTCAGAAGGCATAAAAAACTGTCCGTTCAACGTAAAATACTGCACCCCATTAACTAATTGTGCGTAAGCCCCATTAGGCAGCGTGTCTAAAACACTACCCAACTGATACCTAGCCGGCACTGATGTTTTTATCACCTCCACCACTTGGTATTCACGTACCGCAGGCACCCAACGATACAAAACACCTCCATGCCGGAAATAATCATGACCACCCCGCTTAACGACAACTGCGCCATTAGGTAAATGGCGCAAACTACCGGGTGGTTTTTCAACCACCACATAATGCTCACCCGCTTTCCGGTAATACACCCCATCGGATAACCAATACTTAACCCCTTCAATAATCAGGTGAGCTGCCGTTGCAGGTAAAAAATCTACTGGCCCATGAGGTCGCGAATGATGGCCGCCGGGCGCAGCATTAACGCTCCCTGCATTTGCGATTAGAATCCCTACCACTACGAATCCAAAAAGCGCTTTTTTCATGCTGCTATCTCCTATTCAATTAATGAGGCTATAGTGACAGCTAGCTAGGTAAACTTGAGTTAGGAAAAAGTAAAGTTAAGTAAAATCAGGGCGGGACGGTAAAAAACCAACGGAGTTTGTATACCAAAAATAGAAGTTACCTTGTTTTAAAACAGGCTTAAATAAATTAAAACTGGGGACTGGGAATACAGATACAAAAACGCCCTGTCGACAAGCCGAAACTGTGGACAAGGCGTATCATCCTGCAATGAGGATCAACCCCTCATTATGGCTGCTTAGTCGTACGCAGGTAAGGTAGTTTTATATCAACATCACCAAATTTTGCTTTCGCTTCGTCATCATTTAAAGACAAACCAACAATAACATCCTGCCCTACTTCCCAGTTAGCAGGCGTTGCGATAGGTGCTCCAGCGGTTGCTTGTAATGCATCCAACGCACGTAGAACCTCGGCAAAGTTACGGCCAACAGACATTGGGTAGGTCATCGACAGCTGCAGTTTTTTATCTGGGCTGAAGATAAAGACTACACGTACACTAGCAGAATCTGCGGCAGTGCGGCCATCTGGCAAGTAAGCATCGGCCGGTAGCATATCCAGTGCCTTGGCAACCGCCATATCCTCGTCAGCAATAATTGGGAATTTTGCTGGCGCGCCTGAATATTTCTCTATATCTGACTTCCATTCAACATGCTCATCAACACCGTCAACAGACAGGCCAATCACTTTAGTACCACGCTTTTCCCACTCAGCCGCCAGCTGCGCGACTGCACCGAATTCAGTGGTACAAACAGGTGTGAAGTCTTTCGGGTGACTGAACAGGATAGCCCAGCTATCACCGATAAAATCATGCAGTTTGAAGTCGCCTAGATCGGTTTTCAAATCGAGGTTAGGTACGATGTCATTGATTCGAAGTGCCATCTTTCATTTCTCCAGTTATCTTACTTTCGTTGTGACAATTTAGTTTAGTGAGCATTGCTGCTCCTGCTTAATAGCAGAATACTATAAGCTTATAACCAAATAAAATTTATACTAACAATAGGCTTCATAGTAGAAATTTATGGCATGATCGCCATCTATCCTTACAACCTCTCATCAAACGAGGTTTTTAATCTTTATCACCGCTCTTCAACCGCTGCCAAGCAGCAAACGTACTGATAAATATCTCACCGCTCAGATGCTCCGGAAACTCAACACGCTCCAAACGATCCATAACCGGCCCTTTAACTTCGGCCAAGTGCAATTTAATTCCGGTATCCTTCAGGCGCGCATTGATCGATTCCAAACTATCCAATGCTGAAGCATCGATCAGATTGACCGCCTGACAACTGATCACTAAATGCTGAAGTTCTGGGTTTTGGCTAACCAGCGCCTGTATCTGATCCTCCAAATAACGGGCGTTGGCAAAATAGAGACTCTCATCCACCCGAATAATCAACAAATTAGGACTGGTTTCTACTACATGTCGCTCTATATTACGGAAATGCTCGCTGTCAGCCACCCGTCCAACTACTGCGGTATGTGGACGACTTGTGCGATAAATATGTAGCGCTAGAGACAAACCAACCCCAGCGAGAATACCCGCTTCGACCCCTTGCAGCAGAGTAATCACAACCGTTAGCAACATCGCCGAGAAATCAGCTTTAGAATAGCGCCAAGTATGCTTAATCGCATGAATATCAATGAGCGACAGTACCGCAATAATAATTGTCGCCGCCAACGTGGCAATCGGTAACGTCTGCAATAAGGGCGTAAACCAAAGAATAACCACTAAAATGCCCAAGGCAGTAAATGCCCCAGCAGCAGGGGTTCGAGCACCCGCATCAAAATTTACCACCGAGCGAGAAAAACCACCCGTTACCGGCATACCCGTGCTGACCGCAGCGCCAAGGTTGGCACAACCAAGGCCAATTAACTCCTGATCTGGATCGATACGTTCACGACGCTTTGCCGCCAACGTCTGCCCCACTGACACCGACTCGACAAAACCAACAATACTAATCAGCAAAGCACCAACCCACAGTTGCTGCCAAAGGCCGACATCCGTAGACGGCATCGCTAAAGGCGGTAAGCCTGCAGGCACTTCACCGACAACGGCCACCCCCAGCTCGACTAAACCAAACTGAGCGGCTATCCAAGTCGTTACCACAACCGCCAAAATAGGGGCCAAGCGGCCTACACTACCAGTGATTGATCGACTGAAACCCAACCGAGCCAGAAGCCTACCCAGCCAGCGTCTAGTTGCATAAAGAAAGAGTAAAGTTCCACTACCCATCAACAGCGTTGCCAAATTCAATTGTGGCAACGCTTGAATCAAAGCCATCAGCAGTTCGGGCAGATTGTGGCCACTCACCGAAACGCCCAATATATGTTTGAGCTGGCTAAGAGAGATAATCACCGCAGAAGCCGTGATAAAACCAGAAATAACCGGATGACTTAGAAAGTTGGCCAAAAAACCCAGACGAAATAGCCCCATCAGCGTCAGCATAATACCGGAGATAAATGTAAGCAGGATAACCGTTGCTAGATAAGCCTCACCGTCGGGAGAAACAATATTACCGGCTGTGGTCACCGTCATCAGCGCAATTACCGCAACAGGGCCAACCGATAACGCACTACTTGTGCCCAACACCGCATAAATCAATAACGGGGCGATACTGGCATAAAGCCCTACTTCAGGTGGCAATCCCGCCAGCATGGCATAAGCCAATGACTGAGGGACAAGCATCACGGTTACAATCACAGCCGCCATCAGATCCTGATTAAAAATCGCCAAGCGGTAATTTGGCAACCATGTCAAAATCGGGAGATATTTTTTAATATTCACTGCCCACCTATTCCCTTAACGCCCTATTCTCTTAACCTCTAACGCACTTTACTCCCTATTCAAGGCCTAGTCTCAGAGGTCAGCATTGAATAAAGCTATCCTTCTCTGCATGTAAATCATGACCCGCAGCATGGGCGGCCTTCAACAACTGCCCTAAATCACAGCTTTCCTGCTGCACTTGATTGTGAACCCAAAGAGATACCGCGCGGCGACCACTGCGGCAAAAACCCAAAATAGGCGTCGGCAACCTATCAATTGCGGCACCAAAGGCCTCAATCGCTTCCGTTGTATATTCACCCGGTGTCACAGGAATCTCGACCCATTCAATTCCCGCCGCTTCTGCTGCTTGGCGTAGCAGGGAGTCGTCGATATGGTCGTCCGCTTCACCTGGCTGGCGATGACAGATAATCGCGCGAAAGCCAAGGGTTTTCAGCTCTTCAATATCACTGGGATAGATCGCATGGCTGATAGAAAAGCCTGGTTCAAGTTCTTTAATATCCATAAATTCCTCGGTCTTATTTAAATAGGTTGATCGGTACTTTTAGGTACACTTGGCCATTGTCTTCTGCTGGCGGCATCTCACCCGCTCGCATATTGACCTGAACCGATGGCAGAATTAGCCTAGGCATTTCCAACGTATCATCACGCTCAGTGCGCATACGTACAAACTCATCTTCCGTAATACCTTCATGGACGTGCACGTTGTGCTGACGCTGTTCCAAAACGCTAGTTTCATGGCAATACTCGTCTCTATTCGGCGCCTTATAATCATGGCAAAGAAAGATTCGAGTTTCATTGGGTAAGCTGAGCACCTTCTTGATCGAACGAAACAAGGTACGTGCATCACCACCGGGAAAATCACAACGAGCCGTTCCATAATCAGGCATAAACAACGTATCACCCACAAACGCAGCATTACCGATCACATAAGTTAAACAGGCCGGAGTATGCCCTGGCGTATGCAACACATAGCCTTCAAGGTTGCCAATATTAAAACGATCACCTTCCTCAAACAGATGATCAAACTGACTACCATCATGGACAAATTCACTACCGGCATTAAATGCTTTGCCAAAAGTATCCTGCACCACTGTAATGAAAGCGCCAATACCTGTCTTACCACCCAACGCTTGATGTAAGTAAGGTGCTGCCGACAGATGATCAGCATGAACATGGGTTTCAAGAATCCACTCAACCGACAGATCGTTATCACGCACATAAGCAATGATCTCATCCGCCGAGCGCACATCGGTAGAACCACTGGCATAATCAAAATCCAACACCGAATCAATAATGGCACAAGCATTAGAGTCAGGGTCCCGTACTACATAACTAAAAGTATTCGTTGGCTCATCAAAAAAGGCTTTCACCTGAGGCACACACGGAGAAGTTTGGACTTCACTCATGGTATATCTCCTGCTTATAAATATTAGATACATCTAATGTTAAATAAAATTGCGTCGCTTGTCTTCTTCACGCCGTTTAAATTTAACTATGACCTTAATAGCCACAGTGTATTTACTCCATTAACGCAATCTCAACAGGTTTGTGTAGCAACAAACGATGACTCAAACGTAGTAATGCCCCTAGCGTTAAAAACTGAACCACCGCAAGCCCTGCAATCCCCAACCAGTAAACCACGCCAAACGCAGTGACTATACCCCCTTGTACCCACACCAAGTGCCACCAAAACATACCCATCACAAACAGAGCTACACCGGGACAGATCAGGCCAAAACTAACGGGATTACGCTGGTCACCGATAAGATGATCAGTCAAATAACCATTAAGCTGCATCACACGATACCCCAGCAGCATAATGCCCAGCTGCAACATAAAAATGGCTGTCAGAACAACAAACAACCTGCCCTGCTCTACAGGGGTTGCAAAGTGATGACTCAAGCCATGTTGCATCCTCACCCATTCAATCCCAAGCAACGTCATAATCGGGATCAGCATCCAAATACTAGGCGTAGCCTGTTTTTGTAAACCATACTGCAACATCGCTTGCAGGCCCGATATTAAAATCAATACACCGGAGACCACGGCGATTACCAAAAACAGAATCGATAAGGTTGCTGCCAACGCCGCCACAAATGCTAAGTGCGACATAGCCGCCGGTGCGGCAAAGCCAACAGACAACATGGAAAAGGTGAAAACAGCCATCAATGGAGAGAGGTGATTGTGTTCTTCATGGCGATACCCACCGCTAACAAGCATCCGGCTCAAATAACGGCCATAGAGTTTGAGTGACCAAACGCCTATAGCAGTAAACGCCAACAAAGCGAAAGGAAAAAGGTATTCCACAATAGACCATAAACCGGGCACACAGAGCGCACCTAGTGCAAAACAAACATTAACAGTCATCGCAAATGTCAGCGGCTGGGCCATCAACTGCACTTCGCTGGGAGAACCCAATAATCGCTGGTAGGCTTCTGTACTGCGTGCCGCACTATATTCACGAATATTCCAGATCAGCAGCGTAAAGTGCAACAAAGCCAGCAACAACATAAAAAGGGTCGCCAAAATAGCCAGTGGGCGGACTCCAGTAGATAGCGGCGTAATACCGGTCAGTAAGGCCGACAGATGCTGCCAAGTCGGCATAGGGAAGCCCTGATGAGGTACCAACCACATTAGATACATAAAAAATGAGATAGAAAGTCCACCAGCACCCAGTGCTGCCAACCAATAGCTGGGATGCCAAGGCTGCTCAGGGTCTCGTCTTAACATCAGTAATCTCCTTATCTTTGATAATTATAAAGTGAAGGATTGCACTCGACTAACAAGCTTAGAACTAAATCATATTCTCAGCAAAAGCAGACTGAAAGGTTACAACCCTATTGTAATAACCTATTTTATATTAGAAAATACTAATATTTAATAGGCTATTACATTATATTTGCCTTAATACCAGCAGATAGCGGTAACCCTACCGATTTAGTTTTTAAAAGAGAGGACATCCGATGAAGAAATATCTAACTCCACTATTCCTTAGTGTAGTAATGACGCTACCACTAAGCACGGCTCAGGCAAGCGATATTAGCGGTATCACTCCCAAGGCGACCTACGAGCTGGTACAACAAAAACCGGATGAGGTGCTGTTTATTGATGTGCGTGACCCGATTGAAATCATGTTCATTGGCTTTACCGATGAGGTGGATCTAAATATCCCCTACCTAATGGTAGATCGTAGCCAATGGGATGCTAAGAAAAACCGCTTTCGCCTTTACCAAAATCCAGATTTCGCCACTCAAGTTGAACAAGCCCTGCTTGAACGCGGCTTAGACAAACAAGCGACCGTTATCACTATGTGTCGCTCTGGTAGTGAACGAGGCCTACCAAGCGCAGAATTTCTACGCAAACACGGTTTCCCTAATGCAACCTATATGATTAACGGCTTCCAAGGTGACAGCGCCAAAGCAGGCGAAAAAACCGGCTTCCGTATCCAAAACGGCTGGCAGAACTCTGGCCTACCTTGGGGTAGCAAGCCCAATCCAGAAAAGATCTACCGTATTGATCGTTGAGCATGGGGATACGGGGCCACTAGGCCCCGCTTTCACTTAGCTAAAGTGAATATTTTGTAGATAGTACTATAGGTAGTAAAAACAAAAAAACCAGCAATGATACTGGTTTCAGGACAGTCTTGGATGGATTAAGACGTAAGTTATTTAAACGAAGTCCATCACCATTTTTTGGGGAATTGCCATTATGTTCCGATCATCAGTTAAACATACCTTTACTTATATTGAGGTCAATAAGGAAAAGGGGCCCAAGCATACGTAACACTTGAAGCGCTAACTCAACTTTTAAAGAGCCTCAAATCTGCACAAACGAGCAAAACCCACCAAAAAAACATTTATATCGTAATTAATTACGACATAATTACTTAAAAAACGTAATTGATTTAAATTTAGCTTTTTTGATTCTTTTAGTATGATTCGCGTCTTACCAATCAACGACGAGAATCAACCATGCCTAGATCAGACAAATTCTCTTTAGAAGATACTAAAAGACTTTTGGACCATGCCGTCAGCGCAAGCTCAAATATGACGGCAACGAAAGTTGCCAAATTTATAGACGTACCTCCTCCCAGAATATCAGAGGGAAGAAGAAAGGAGTGGCGCTTAAGTCAACATGAAGCAGATACTTTAATTGCGGAATATGGACAACCGAGAGCTAAGCCAGGGCTGTTTGTAAGTGCTGAAGGAAGGGATAGCATTAAATCTTTTATCGAATTAGAACCTTCGACCTCAAAAATGCGGCATTTCAAAAAAGTCTCTAGCCTGCATCATTCTAGCCAATTTCTTAACTCAGTCGCACAAAAAATCGCGATCATTGGCGAGGACGATAAAATCATTACTGCTTACGAGGAGTTTTCAGAGGAAGGTGATGAGCTTTTAAACTTGGAAGAGCAAAGCAAAGCGCGTAAAGCCAGGGCACAGAAAAAACATTCCTCAGCTGAGTTTAGAAAGCAAAAGCTAGATATACTACTAGCTGTAATGCAAACGCCAAAATTCTCTAAATGGCTCAAAGAAGCCAGGTTGTATTTTGACAAACTCCGTAAGCAATTTGATGACCCAGAGAAGGTTTATTTCAGCATGGGAGCGACTGGCTATTACGGTATCAATGAAATACAGAACCTTACGCCAAATGGCGATAATGAGCATCTATCCTCTGAGGGAAGCCTGCATAAGCTATTAGAAGAATATGGTCTGAAGCCTTCTCTTTACTTTAATGAAACGAGCCTGCTTCTATTCGGCACACTAGAACAGCTCTTTCGAGAGTTGGAATCATCAAACACCAACAAAAGCCTCATTTCTGAAAATGAAAATACTCTAATGGAAATAAAGGATTATGTTATCACAGGCGAAAAAATCTGGTCTCATGAAGGTCGATTCACTGAACCTAAGCTCGGGCTACCCGGCATCGAAGAAATATTCTTCCCTGACATTGAAAACAGGCCTGATTGGACCTACCCACTGCTTTTAAGCAATAACAGATTAAAGTCACCGGATGAAAAGGATGAAAACTCACTGTCGGTTGACCGTTGGACAACTTATGAGATTTCATTATTTCTCAAAGATAACTGTGATTACGCCCTTCTGCTCTCATTAGGCAGTTATGAAAACAGATACAATGATGTGATACACCACCCTGAACGATTTATCATCATCCCAAATATACCAGGCCTGCAACTATTCAAAGAGCTGGATGAAATGAGGAAGTGGCTAACATTGCCCGAGCTACCACTAAACAATATAAAAAAGGACATAGCCAAGCACGGTGGCTATATACCTGGTGCCATTGTTATTTAACTAAACGAATACAAGGAAGAGTCACGCTACAAATGATATCTGTGGGTTCGCCTAAGAGGGTTGATGCCACGAGCATATCGACTAAAATACCCAACGCTTAATGGACTGATCAAGCAACGATGAATGGAAAATTTAACTTAATCGCCGCCGATTATGAACATTACATTCATCGCTTTTTTAAGCCTAGTGAGCGAACTTGGCAAGCACATCCAGGCGCTGCCTGTATTACTTATGGATATATTTAGCGTGGTTCAACGGAGTGAAGTACATGAAGAATGCCTTAGAACCTAATTCTCTAGGAAATAATAGTCCCCTGAGACCCAAGAAAATTGCAGCACCTTTTCTCAGCTCTGACAAATTTCAAATAAAGGAGTTGGAGCTCTCTCTGAATACAAAATGTAATTTACGATGCAGTAACTGTGGATTTAAAGTCCCTGACCAGCCTGAGCCATTCAGTAATGATATGGGTATTGACCAGCACATCGATAGTCTGATCATCCTAAAAAAAATGGGTATTCGCATAGGAAAAGTTGTTCTTGTGGGCGGTGAAATAACGCTACATAAAGACCTCAACTCAGACATAAAAAAAATTAAAGAAGTCATGATCGCAGATCAACTGGAAGTCGTTACTAACGGCTTATATCCCCAAGGAATCGATAGCATAACTCTGGATCTAATCGATAGCCTAGTGATTAGCGATTATGTACGAACAGAAGATTTTGACAGTATTTGGAAACAATATGTTCAATCATTACATAGTGAGTTTAACATCAGCTTTCGCCGCAAAGACTTCTGGGATGACTGGAACACCCCTGTTTCGATGTCTGCTGATACGACTCAGACAGCTTGGAATACATGCTTCTATCGCAACTATGACATTACCCTAGAGCGAGGTAGGCTATTTAGCTGTTCACGAATTGCAAAAAATAGAAAAGACAATGAAGGCCTGAACATTAACGATATCAAGAATATATCTGACGTTGAGACATATCTAAACTCAACCACCCCCAAACCTTCTTGTTCAACGTGCTCTCCCGTTGCAGGGCTGCCAGAAGTCATCGTAGCTCAACAAGATGATGGAAAAGAAGTGACGCTGTCGAGAGCAGCGATCAGACATATGGAGCAGTCCATCCAAGGAGTAAGACCATGAGCAGTAAAAATAAGCTGTACATGATTGTGGGAGTGCCAGGTTCAGGCAAAACAACTTTAGCGCGAAAACTAGCTCAGCAGGCTAGTCACTCTCATTGCCTTTCCTGTTCTGAATTACTCAGAGCAATAATGCAAGAACAGGGCATTGATAGCTGGTCAATGTTTGATGATTTAGACAAAACAGCAAGATTCCAACTGGTCAATCTTGTCACCCTCAAGCTAGAGCATCTGAAAACGCAACATAGAACTATCTACGCTGATGCTCATATGTTGGTTAAAAACAGGGCTACTAGTACCTTTGAAGTCGCATTAACGCAATCTGACGCAGAGATTCTGGATGGATTAATCTTCTTAGATACGCAGCCAGTAACAGTTCAAGAAAATACACACCGTGATAATGAGTTAAATACGCGAAAGCGACCCAATACGCCATTAATGCAGATTGAATCTCATAGAAAGCTGGAATTGGAGGCCGCTCAACAATATTGTGAGCAACACGCTGTTTCACTTTATGTGATCAATAACAGAGATAACAGCTACTCAATTACAGAGATTTTAGAACGTCTCACAGCTGGAAATGTCCTCGCGCCTGCAACAAAAAACTCGCTCAATAATCAACTATCAACTCATTTAGAACATATCGGTGCGCAAGGAGGACCCGCGTTAGTTCTTGATGGAGACCGGACGTTCAGTGAAGCTGATGCTTTTAGGCTTATTGATTCAAAGCTTGGATTACGAACACTGAATCGACAAGTATTCGAAAGCTTTGGCTACAATCTTCAGAGCTATATTAAAGTGAGTGAAAACTGGAAACGAACCTCTATATTCAAGTACATCGATACACTTACAAAAGTAGCTGAAGAAATACAAATTCGTTCTGAATGGTTAGAGATTTTATCCCAAATGCCAAAAGAAATACCTGTATTTTTGGTAACTGCAGGCATTCCACAATTATGGCAGCATCTTCTTTACAAGCATCAGCTTGATCACGTCAAAGTAATCGGTGGAACCCATCCATACCTTGATAAAGAGCTGATTACACACAGCAGCAAGGCAGACATTGTTGCCCTACTGAAACAGAAAGGGTATTGGGTGCTGGCCGCAGGTGACAGCCCTATTGATGCACCAATGTTAAATGAAGCTGATTTAGCAATCATTGCACCTGATAGCAAAGGAAACTTACCGTTAATCAATGAGTTAGATCACCAGAAAGAATGGTTTTATTTAGCAGCCGAGGGATATAAAGAAAAAAACAATTCTATTTCTGCCACCGCCATATGTAATGCCATTTCCAGAAAAGCTAAGTTCGCAAAATATCACTACCTTAACCAAGTTGATGGGACTGCGATCACAAGCGCACATAACCGATCTAAAAATGCTAGAGCGGATCGCCTAAAGATTAAAAATGAGCATAAGAAAATTGGAGAATTATTTCTTAACGAGCTTTGCGCAAGCAATCCTGATGTATCTGCTTCAAATACAGTGGTAGTAGGTGTAGAACGATCCGGTAGATACTTAGCTGAAGGGGCTACAGATATGCTTGGCTGCCCTCTTCTGAGTGCATACGAAGTCAGTAGTATCCATACAGAAAGAGATAACGAATATGATACGAGAATGATCATTAAGCACCTTGAACCAGATATAGAGAATATTGTCATCTATGACTCTGTTATCCATACTGGGGATACAATACAAAAAACACTCAGTGGAATACCAAAAGACCATCAATCTCGTATATTGATTTTTTGTACTGAAATAAACGAAGGTGCGCTAAAGGTAATTAAGGATTTAAGTCAAAGGGCTGAATTCTACTGCCTTCGTATCTCTAGCCGTAAAAATAAGCCCTCAGGATGTGTTGATATGGGAGCCAAGTTGTACGGCACACTTTCTTAGTATTCTGTACGAAAAAAATACACCTCTGTCCCTCGCCTATTATGATCAGAGATAACGACTAAAATAGACCATCGCACGTTAAGAGTGATTAACGTGCGATGTGGAAAGCCTTCACATATTTTTCCATTCTACCCTCACCCCCGATTTCTCTTAAAATTCTCCGCTTGTTCCAAGATCTTTTTATAGACATCATCATTAGCCACCGGAGGATAACCATATTTGGCCAGTAGTAAGATTAACTTCACTTGTAGCTCGGCTTTGATATCTTCCCGTTGGTTCCATGCGGGGAAGCTGGCGACGCTATCGACCTCTTCCTTGGCATGTTTCGCCAGTTCGATCATCTTATCTTCAGGGTAGGTGAAGTCATACTTAATCGACAGGGATTTTAAGATGTCGTAAAACGCTTTCTCTTCAAAGTCGATGCCCATATCGGCAAAGGATGTCATTTCGTTTTTTAGGTCATGGTACAGGTCGATAATTTCATTAGAGAAGTCTTCCAGCACGCTGCTAACAAGCACATCATCTTCTTTACGTTCGTTGTATTTATCCACCAGCGCTTTGAACTTTTTAGAGAAATCGACCGCTTGCACTTTGTTGGTTTTGGAGACTTCACCAATGGCTTTTTCCAGCAGTTTTTGCAGCAGTTTAATCTTGGTATTTGGCAGTTTTATTTTGTCGATTTTAGCTAGATAATCTTCATCAAAAATATCAATCTCACCCTCTCCAGCGGATGCTTCCTCACCCAGCTTAAAGATCTCTTCGACACCATCGCTTTTAATCGCTTCGGCGATCATATCGCGCACTTTGGCGTTCATCTGTGCCGTATCCGGTGCTACACCTCGGGTTAGCTTGTGGATAATAGAGCGGATCGCCATATAAAAGTGAATATGGTCACGCTCATCTTTGCTGATCTGCTCGTTACCACAGCAGATGTCATAGGCAGCCTTTAAGCGCTTGGTAATATCCATAAAGCGCTTTTCGGTTTTTTCCGTTTGCATTGCATATTCAGCGGCTTCGTTGAGACAGTTTAACTGGCCAACAGGATCACCGGTGAAATAATCTGAGCTATCAAAATGATAATAAGCCTTGTTGAGTAGGTCTAAGTGGTTACGCACTTCAACAATCGAGGCAGCAATATCTTCAAAGTTATCACTGCCACTGCCACCAAACTGTTTTAGCGCTTTGTTCATCTGGGTTTTAATGCCGATGTAATCCACCACCAGCCCTTTGCTCTTGCCAGCAAACTTGCGGTTTACCCGTGAGATCGTTTGTATCAAGTTATGTTGTGAAACAGGTTTATCTATATACATAGTATCGAGAAACGGTACATCAAAGCCGGTCAGCCACATATCCACCACGATGGCGATTTTAAAGTTAGATTTAGCCTGCTTAAATTGGCGATCCAGCTCTTTACGATCATCTTTAGTGCCTAGCAGATCCCACAGCGCTTTCTCATCATCTTTATTGCGCGTCATCACCATGCGCACCCGCGCAGAGGCTTTTATCTCCTTACGCTCTTTGTCACTAAGTGATTCACCTTTAGCGCATTCCAGCACCTCAAACCACTCAGGGCGTAAGCGCTCTAACTCCTGATACAGCTGATAGGCAATTTGGCGAGAGCTACTGACAAACATCGCCTTGCCCGCCACGGTAGAGCCTTCAGCAACACGATCTTCATAATGGGCGACAAAGTCTTTAGCTAACGCGCGAATACGATCGGGATCGCCCAAAATCGCCCCCATGCTGGCCATCGCTTTTTTGCTGTCGTCTATCTGGTAATCACTCGCGCCATCGTCGGCACATTGCTGATAGTAAGCTTCAATCTCTTGTAGCTTGCTGTTATCCAGAACCACTTTTGCCGCACGCCCTTCATAGACAATGCGCACGGTAATCTCATCCTTGACGGACTCGTTCATGGTGTAGCTATCTACCACCGTACCAAACACATCCAAAGTGGCATCAATAGGCGTACCGGTAAAACCCACATAGGTGGCGTTCGGCAGAGAGTCATGTAGATATTTAGCAAAGCCGTAGGTTTTCTTAACCCCTCGGTCTTTACCTTCAGTCACCACCGAGATTTTTTGCTCTAAATTAATCTGGCTACGGTGAGCCTCATCAGAAATACAGATCACATTACAGCGATCCGTTAATAGCGCCACATCTTCGGTAAACTTATGAATCGTAGTTAAAAACACACCACCACTCTGGCGGCCCTGCAGTTTGGCACGCAAGTCAGCACGGGAGGTCACTGTTTCAACAATCTGATCGCCAATATAGGTTTTGGCATTGGTAAACTGCTTAGAGAGTTGATCATCTAAATCGGTACGGTCGGTAATCAAGACAATAGTAGGGCTGGCAAAGTCCACGCTCTTCATCAACAGGCGCGCCAAAAATTGCATGGTAAAGCTTTTGCCGCAACCGGTGGCACCAAAATAGGTTCCGCCTTTACCATCGCCAACAATCTCACCTTCACTATTAGGTCGTTTCTGATGCGCTTTAATGCTTTGGTAAAGCTTAGTGGCCGCATAATACTGCGGATAACGACAGACGATTTTGATCTCTTGATGGCTCTTATCAGGGAAATAGATAAAGTGCCGAATCACCTCACGTAAACGCTGCTGATCAAACAGCCCTTGCAGCATACTGGTGAGCGAGCTGATGCCATCCTTTTCCGCCGTCTCATTACCGTTGACCTTGCGCCAGCCATAATAAAACTCATAAGGCGCAAACAGGGTGCCCATTTTGTTATTCACCCCATCACTGATCACACAGAGGGCGTTGTAAACAAATAACTGGGGAATATCACGGCGGTAACGGGTGCAGATTTGCACGTAAGCATCGTGAATAGTGGCTTCTTCACGAATAGCGCTTTTAAACTCAAACAACACCAGCGGCAAACCATTGATATACAAAATGCCATCAGGAATACGCAGCTCACCGCCACTGGCAGAAGCCACGCCTTCAATCTCTAGCTGGTTAACGATTTTAAAAAGGTTATTCGTGTGCGGCTGATAGCTTGCGCCCTCTTCGGCAACAATGGATAGCTGATCCACCTCATCTACCGTTGGCACCCGCATCGCTGCAAGGTCGCTGTAATCGATAAGCTGTATATAGAGGTCTTTATCATTAGGGTCTTCGCGTTTGAGTAAAAAGCCATCACTCAACCACTTACAGAAGGTTTTGTTACTCTCATACAGATCACTCGCCGAGAGCAACTCTAACTGACGGATAATGCCGTCGATCTCATGCTCAGTAATACCCTCACTGGCATATTGCTGACTTAAAAAAGCACGCAGATCCGATTTGATCAATACCTCAGTGGTTCCCCGCGAAAGATCACTGCCCAACACATGGGGATAACCCTGCTCCTCCAGTAGTTGGATAATGGCACTTTCTAATTGGGCTTCGGTAAATTTCACGGCACGACATCCTGTTGTGTTTTGTCAGCGTTGTACGCTTAGCTGTTGCTTCAATGTAATTGGGTAATACAAGGTTTAATCACGGCTGGGCAAGTTTTTCAGCATACGATCAAAATCAGATTCGATAGGCTGCCGCTTATTAAACTTCTCGTATTCAGCATGAGCCTTTTCTTTCGCTTGATCCCGTGTAACCGTACCATAGCCTTCCAGCACTTCGTATTCGTTAAAGCTTAAAAATTTCTCCACACTGAGGGCAAAATTTTGCATCGTAAAGCTATTGCGTCGTTCAATAATACGTTCGATATAATCAAAAAAGCCCGCCACTGCGGCCTCTAACTGTTTGATCTCTTTTTCACTTAAATAGTTTTTACCCACCGTAGTATCAGACTTTAAAATACGGCCTTCAGGCGCATGCTTAAACGTATTCATCCCCATCAATGGCTGAGTGCTATCGGCTTTATTGTAGATAAGCTCGCTAGATGTATTACCCGTAATCGCAAAATGAAACTGATCTTGCACATGAGCATAGAACTGACGGGTGGTATCTGATTTCGGATCATAATCAATACTACACTCAGCAAAAATATCCGTGATTTGTTGGTAGATACGTCGTTCGCTCGCGCGAATAGAGCGGACCCGTTCCAACAACTCACGAAAATAGTCTTTACCGAAGTAGCGACCATTTTTAAGGCGCTCATCATCCATGGCAAAGCCTTTAATGATGTACTCTTTAATTAGCGCCGTCGCCCAGATTCTAAACTGAGTGGCTTGTACCGAATTGACCCGATAGCCGACCGAGATCACCGCATCGAGGTTATAGTATTTTGTGGTGGTTTTTTGTGTCTTGCCCGCTATAGCGCCATGTGCAGTGGTGTTTTCCAAAAAGGAAACAACCACTTTTTCATCTAACTCACCGCTTTCAAAAATATTTTTTAAGTGCTTTGAAATAGCAGGCACACCCACGGCAAACAGCTCTGACATTCGTTTTTGTGTCAGCCAAAGGGTTTCGTTATTCAACAACACCTCTACCTTCACATCACCACTCGGGGCGGTGTAAAGCAGAAACTCAGTGCTTTGATCTTGCAGGCTGAGGGGTTTATCACTCATAGGCAGACTCAGCAACAGACGGTTTAGTTTCGCTATCGAGCATAGACTCAGGCAGACGCAGTTCGCCGGAGATCAGTTTAGGGAGTAGAGTGTCGCGGAGTTTTTCGAGATCTTTATTCTGAATTTGCAACTGAAAATGCTTATTATAGTAATTATCTAAAATTAGTTTGGAAAACGTATCCAACACAGTTTGATTATCAGGAATGGATATTTTTATCGCCGATAACTCTTTGAAAGTTATTTGAGGAAAAGTTCCTGACCTTAATTCCGCTATACTTTGCAGTTCGTTAATACTGCTTTCTAAAGTAAGAACGAAGTATGCAAACTTAGAATCCACAACCCCCTTAGATCTAAGAACCATTAATTTAGTCGATACGACATATTCATCGCTCTCAAAATTAACATAAGCAAAACGCTTATTCTTAGGTCTAATCTCACTATACAAAATATCACCTAGTTGTATTGATTTTTTTGCTTGCCCGGGGAGTGAAGATGCGACTGAGTAGTCACTATGCAAAAAGACCCCAGCGTCTATATCTCCGGTATTCAAGAAAATAACGCTATCAACTGTTTTTAACGGGTATGTATTAGAAACGGAATCGACAAGCTGCGTCATATCTGTAACCTCCCACCCCTTCGGCACCCAGCCCAACTCCTCTGTTTCTTCAAACTCACTGGGGAATAACTGGCGCATATCATCGGGCAAGGGTTGATGATCCGGTTTGGCGAGTTGTTGCTGGCGGCGCTGGGCGCGTGCTTGCAGTTCCTCGGGGATAGAATTACCCGCGGCTAAGGCATTGTCGATCACCGGATCAAAATCCACAAACCAACTTTTAAACAGGGCTTGCGCCATCTGCTCTAGGGTTTGGTTGGTTTGGCGATTGAGCTCGATTTTGTTGTCTAAAATTCGACAATGGTTAGCAATACTATCTTGAATAATTTTAGGAGGCCTAGGCACCTCCAACTTTGCTAAATCTGATCCAGTAATCCCTGAAACAGCTGTTTGTCTTAAAATAGTCCCTAATAACCACTTTCCAATAGGAGAATTAAATAAATAATAATAAAACTCTGGATTAGCCTGACTCTCATTGAGTCTAACCCTTATAATGGATGATTCAAAAGTGGTAGGGGCTTCCACCGACAAAACAATAGAGCACTTTCCAGCGCCCTCTGCTGTTAATGAACGACGTGCAAAAATCAAATCACCTTCATTGAGTAATGATTTTTCTTTCTCTTTTTCTGTCAAATCTACAAGCTTCATTTCAACATCTGATGTTAACCGAGAAAACCTAAAAAGCTCTCCCATATTAATGATCTTACAGCCATGCCCATGAAACTCTTTCTTTTTATAAACTCCGTTCCTCAATGGCGCACAAAAAAGGCTTTCAAATGAAACCTTTTCCCACACTAGACTATTCCCCATAACCCAGCCCCTCTAAGTTCTGACGAATGGTTTTATCCAGCGCTTCCGCTTCTTTCATCTGGCGATAGAGGGTTTGGCTAAGTTCACGCATTTTATCTTCAAAGGGGATGCCATCGTCTTCGATATCCGCCGCGCCCACATAGCGGCCGGGGGTGAGGACGTAATCATTCTTTTGAATATCCGCTAAGCTGGCCGCTTTGCAGTAACCGGCCACATCTTCATACTGTGCCAGTGTGCCGCTGCCATCCTGCGTTTCACCGCGCCATGCGTGGTAAGTGCCTGCGATTTTGGCTAGATCATCGGAGGTCAGCTCTTTATGAATACGGCTGGCCATGGTGCCCATCTGACGGGCATCGATAAACAGGGTTTCCCCTTGGCGGTTACGATAGCCGCGGATTTTATCTTCACCTTTGTTTTTGGTGAGGAACCATAAACACACGGGGATCTGGGTGGTGTAGAACAGCTGCCCCGGTAGCGCGATCATGCAATCCACATGGTCGTTGTCGATAATCTCTTGGCGAATAGTACCTTCGCCACTGGTGTTAGAACTCATGGAGCCATTGGCCAAGACAAAACCGGCGGTGCCGCTTTCGCTGAGTTTACTGAGTATATGCAGTATCCACGCATAGTTAGCATTACCGGTGGGCGGTACGGTATAGCCGGCCCAGCGGGGATCATCAACTAGCTCATTATCAGCGCGCCACTGTTTTTGGTTAAACGGCGGGTTAGCCATAATGTAATCGGCTTTAAGATCAGGGTGCTGATCTTTAAAGAAGGTATTGCCTGCAACATCCCCCAAGTTGCCGTTAATCCCCCGAATGGCGAGGTTCATTTTGGCGAGCTTATAGGTGGCGCTGGTGTATTCCTGGCCGTAGATCGAGATCTCTTTTTGGTTGCCGTTGTGACTGTTCACAAACTTGATCGATTGCACAAACATGCCGCCCGAGCCGCAGCAAGGGTCGTAGATTTTACCTTTGTAGGGTTCCAGCATTTCGGCCAATAGTGCCACTACCGATTTAGGCGTATAGAACTCGCCTCCGCCTTTACCTTCACTGGCGGCAAATTTACCGAGGAAGTATTCATAGACCCGACCGACCAGATCTTCTTCGCTCATCTGGCATTCGTTGGCCAGCGTATCAATATTGTTAATGGTATCGAGCAACGCCGCCAGCTTGCTGCTTTCTAAGCCTAAACGAGAGAAGTAGTTATCCGGCAAGGCACCCGCCAGAGATTTGTTGGTTTTCTCGATGGCGTGCAGCGCGGTATCGATTTTAAGGGCGATATCATCCTGCTTGCTGTGTTTAATCAACGTCGCCCAACGCGCCTCTTCACTGAGGTAAAACACATTGCTCTGGGCATAAAACGGCACCATATCAACAAACTGTTCTTTACCATCATCAATGAGCGCTTGGCGATGGGCTTCAAACTTGTCACTGATAAATTTAAGAAAGATCAAACTCAACACGATGTGTTTGTATTCAGATGACTCGACGCTGCCACGTAGTTTATTGGCGCTGTCCCAAAGGGATTCTTCAAAGGAGGTGTTTTGTTTTTTTGACGATTTAGATTTTGCGGGTGCTTTAGCCATTGCAGAAACGATTCCATTGTATAAGTAACACGCCCTTCCTGGGATGATTCTATTGGGTAAGGGCGAGCCTTAAAAAAAAAGCTGTATCTAATAGTGAACCTAATAGGGCTAGATTTTGGCAGAAATTAACCCTTATGTCGCCCTGTGTTTAACTCAAAAACCGCAGCAATTAAGATTAATTAAAAACGCAGATCTATACCTAAAGCAGGAACAACAGGAAACGCTGGACACAAAAAAACCAGCAATGACGCTGGTTTCAGGACAGTCTTGGATGGATTAAGACGTAGATTATTAAAACAAGATGGTGGAGCCTAGGAGGATCGAACTCCTGACCTGTTCGCTGCCAGCGAACCGCTCTCCCAGCTGAGCTAAGGCCCCATATTGAGTGGGCGTTATAGTAATGAGGGGTGTTTAGCCTGTCAAGCAAATTGAAGGGGTGAAATTCAATTAGTTCAATACCTTACCTGAGACGGCTTTATTCAGAGCTTTCGGCCAGACAGCCGTGCGACGTAAAGGCTGGCCGCCTACAACCTAGCTGCTTGTAGGTGCCGGCCTTTATCTCTGTAAAACCTGCTTAGCCTTCGATCTGGCTGCTTAGGTCACGGTACTCTTTTTCCCAACGCTTGGCTTCTTTCTTAGAGGGGCCACCCAGTACGTTCACCGCATGGCGTAAACGGGCGCGGGTCATATCAGGGCCTAGAATGGCCATAGAGTCCATTACCGATACGGTTTGATTTGTACCTGCAATTGCTATAAATAGCGGGAATAGGAAGTCACGGATCTTAAAGCCCATTGCATCGGCCAACTGTTTTAGTTGGCTGAATAGACGGTCTTTATCCCACTGGCTTTCAGTATCTAATAGCCAAACTGCATATTGCAGCATACGGCGGATGTCGTCTTTTTCGAGGGACTTATGTTCAAAATCCCCTTCGCTAATATCTAACATGCCCGCTAGGAAGAAGCTCGCCAATGGCGCAACGTCGGACAGTGTTTCAACCCGCTGTTGAATCAAAGGAACGATCTGCATCAGGTATTCAGGGTTGAGTGCCCACTCCTGATATTTGGCAGCAAATTGTTCGGTCGTTAGGTCTTCACGTAACCATAGGCCGTTTAACCAGCTCAGTTTGGTCTGGTCAAAGATTGGGCCGCCTAGAGATACTCGTTGAATATCAAAATTATCAAACATCGCCTGACGCGTAAATTTCTCGCTTTCATCCGGCATTGACCAACCCATACGTGCTAAGTAGTTCAGCAAGGCTTCTGGCAAAAAACCCATACGTTGGTAATACAGAATACTGGTTGGGTTTTTACGTTTAGATAGTTTTGACTTATCAGGGTTACGCAGCAATGGCATATGACAAAGCTTAGGCATATCCCAACCAAAATATTGGTAAAGCAGCTGATGTTTAGGTGCTGAGTTGATCCACTCTTCACCACGGATAACATGGCTGATCTCCATCAGGTGATCATCAACCACGTTCGCTAAATGATAGGTTGGCATCCCATCGGATTTAAGTAGGATCTGCGCATCGACCATGCCCCACTCTAGTTCGATCGGGCCACGTAGCATATCCTCAACAACACACACACCTTCGCCTTCAGGTACACACATACGCACAACATAAGGTGCACCTGCGGCTTTACGCTTTGCCACCTCCTCTTCAGGTAGTGCAAGGTCGCTCTGTTTTAGCGCCGTATGGCCACCCGCAGCACGACGTGCAGTACGTAATTCATCTAGCTCCTCACCGGTGCGGTAGCAGAGAAAGGCTTTGCCTTCATCAACCAGCTGCATCGCATATTTTGCATAACTGTCTTTACGCTCGCTTTGACGATAGGGACCGTGTGGGCCACCGACATCGGGACCTTCATCCCACTCCAAACCTAACCAGCGTAGAGAATCAAGAATCTTCTGTTCTGACTCATCCGTGCTACGCGTTTGATCGGTATCTTCAATACGCAAGATGAACTGACCGCCATGCTGACGGGCAAAAGCTAAGTTAAACAGCGCAATATAGGCGGTGCCTACATGGGGGTCACCTGTTGGAGAAGGTGCAACACGAGTACGAACAGTCGTCATTGGTGTCCTTGGAGTCGATAAATTTAAAGAAATTTTATGGGAGGGAATTATATACTTAGCGGCCCATTATGAGCCACTAAGAAATGTATCAGTACGCTATCTTGACAAGAAAAATGTTCAATATGTGGCAAACTATGAATAATTAGTCCATAGAATGGCCCACCAGATCAACGCCCCCATCCCGAGTGCAACCATCACAACAGCAGACCCTAAATCTTTTGCTAAGCCGGCCAAGGCATGAAACTCTGTTCCCGCACGATCAACAACTGCCTCAATAGCAGTATTGACTAGCTCAAATGCCAGTACCAACAAGCAGGTACAAATTAAGGCTGCTAACTGTATTGGCGTCTCTGCAACTACAAAAGATAAAGGGATTAAAACAGCGCTTGCCCAAGTTTCATAACGAAAAGCCGGCTCTTGTGCGTACGCGGCTTTGAGCCCTTGCCATGAGTATATAGACGCATAATAAAAGCGTTTAAACCCTGTGTTTTTTGTTGTAAACCCGTTTTCTTTCTCAGCCATATCGCTTTAAAACCTTTAAATAGACGATGCTCCGATTAAGGCCTTAGGCTAACATTTACCCTAAAGATACCCAACCATTATCAAGCTTTATGCAGCGCAAAAAAATCAGACAGTATATAATCTCGTCCGAGATCTAACATCACCTTTAATGCACCCACTTAATACGATAAGCCCTACACATTAATGACCATAGCTAAAGATACGCTAAACCGTCGTTTCACGGTTGCACCCATGATGGATTGGACAGATAAACACTGTCGTTATTTCCATCGTTTACTCAGTAAAGAAGCGGTCCTCTATACAGAGATGGTGACTACCGGCGCACTTATTCACGCAGAAGCCGACCGTTTTCTTCGTTACAACAAAGAGGAACAACCGGTCGCACTTCAGCTCGGTGGCAGTAATGCCGCAGAACTGGCGCAGTGTAGCAAGATGGCTGAAGATTATGGTTACAATGAAGTGAACCTTAATGTTGGCTGCCCAAGTGATCGTGTGCAAAACAATATGATCGGTGCCTGCCTAATGGAGCACCCACAACGGGTATCTGATTGTCTTGAACAGATGCAAGCGGCTGTCGATATTCCTGTTACGATCAAGCATCGTTTAGGGATTGATGATATGGACAGCTATGATGAGCTAAAAGAGTTTGTTGACGTTGTCCGTCAATCAGGCTGTAAAGTCTTTATTATCCACGCTCGAAAAGCGATTTTGCAGGGACTGAGCCCAAAAGAGAACCGCGATGTGCCACCGTTAAAATACGACTGGGTCTATCGCATTAAACAAGAATGTCCAGAGCTTGAAGTCCATATTAACGGTGGGATTAAAACCATTGAACAATGTCACACACATCTGCAACATGTTGATGGTGTAATGTTAGGGCGCGAAGCGTACCAAAACCCCTATTTATTAGCAGAGGTCGATCAAGCTTTTTATGGCAGCACTGCGCCAATCATTGGCCGCAAAGAAGCTGCGTTAGCTATGATCCCTTATATTGAGGGCCAATTAGAACAAGGTGTCAGCTTAAACCATATAGTGCGCCACATGTTGGGGCTTTTTCATGCTCAACGGGGCGGTAAACAGTTCCGACGCTTTATTAGCGAAAATGCCCATAAACCTGGAGCCTCAATTGAGGTACTCTTAGCAGCACTGGAACGTGTACCCGATTAGAAAACGGATTATTAGATATTATGACAACGCAGTTAGAACAGCTTAAACAGATCACGACCGTCGTAGCCGATACGGGCGATATTGAAGCCATTGCTCGTTTTACGCCAGTGGACGCAACGACTAACCCCTCTCTTATGCTAAAAGCAGCCGAGTTGCCGCAGTATCAATCACTCCTTGTTACCGCTAAGGAATGGGCAACAGGTAAAGGCGGTTCTGAGCAGGAACAACTGGACAACATGACTGACCGCTTAGCGGTTGAAATTGGTCGTGAGATTCTTAATATCATTCCCGGCCGTATCTCTACCGAAGTTGATGCACGTTTGTCTTTTAATACCGAAGCAACCCTTGAGCGTGCACGTAAACTGATCAGCCTTTACGCTGAAGCTGGCATAGGTAAAGAGCGCATTCTGATTAAGATCGCCTCAACTTGGGAAGGTATCCAAGCGGCGCGTCAGCTAGAGCAGGAAGGTATCAACTGTAACTTAACCTTGTTGTTTAGTTTTGCCCAAGCTGCGGCCTGTGCGGATGCGGGTGTTTTCCTTATCTCCCCTTTTGTCGGCCGTATTCTTGATTGGTATAAAGCCAATGAAGAGGGTGATTTTAGCGGTGCAAATGACCCCGGCGTTCTATCCGTTACCAATATCTACAACTACTACAAAGCCAATGGCTACAACACTATTGTGATGGGCGCGAGCTTCCGTAATATTGGTGAGATCCAAGAGCTAGCAGGTTGTGACCGTTTAACGATTGCTCCAGCGCTAATGCAAGAGCTAGAAGATAACAATGCAGCACTGCCCACTAAACTCTCAGCCGCAAATGCAAGGTCTGAGCAGGGTAAGTTATCCCTAAGCGAAGCTGAGTTCCGTTGGATGATGAATGAAGATCCAATGGCCACAGAGAAGCTAGCCCAAGGTATTCGCAGCTTTGCCGCCGACCAAGTTAAGCTAGAACAACTGCTGGCAAAGATCTAAACACTACGCACTATCCCCATCGCCTCTAACCGGCGGTGAGCATTAAGAGGCTAACCTTTTCTGAAGGTTAGCCTTTTTTATAGCGTTTTATTTTCCCTGCTGTTTTTCATGGGCGTTTTTCATATTTATCGGCTCTGGCATATTCGCTCTGGCACTCGTTCCGAGCATAAAGGTGAGCTCCTACAGAAAAGGCCTTGCATGTAGGAGGCCAACCTTTGGCCGAAGGGTTAAGAAAAAATACTCTAGTTCCTGTCTATACTGATATTCATATGGTTCATGACTTTTCTCTACATAGTTCATGACTATTCTCTACATGGTTCATGACTGTTCTCTACATAGTTCATGACGTATAAGGAGATCCGGTATGCCTAATACAACACAGGCGCGTATTGAAAACAGCGTTCTACTCCCCTGCCCTAAACTGATGTTATTCGACTGGCATGGTACGCTGGTTGATACCCACCAAGCGATGTATCAAGCCATTGAAGAGATGCTAGCTCAACTTGATGAATTGGACTTAGTACGTCACCTCCTACCTGAAGAAGATGCCAAAACAGAAGATGATGAAAAGCTGATCCGTTATATACGTATCTATCGCCACCTTCATCCCCGTGTATTAGCTGAACAGCGCATCTCTAGAACAGACGTTTTCGATGCCATATTTGGTGATAATGATGAAGCCAACCAGATCGCTCACAAAGCCTATAACGATTGCTACCGTCATCACTATGGCAGCGTAAAACCGTTCCAAGATGGAATGTACGAATATCTCATCTATCTTAAAAAACTTGGGATTAAAATTGGGGTCGTTACCAACCGTAGTCGTGAATTTCTCGACCCTGAATTAGCCCTAGTTGAGGGTGGTCGATGGAAAGATCTCTTCGATGTAACCTTATGCGGCGATGAGATGCAGCGTTACAAGCCTGCGCCGGACGCTATGCTACAAGCCGCAAAACAGCTAAATTTAAAGGCTGATGAGCACTTATGGTATGTAGGGGATAGCGTCACCGATATGATGACCGCGACTAAAGCCGGCGTCACTCGTGTTTTCTATAACGGCGCACTCTGGGCACCCCATTGGTTTGAGCAGGTTTTTGCCGAGCACGCCCACCATCGCTACGATCCCGATATTATTATTGATGACTTTGATGAACTACTCGATCTAGTGTTAGCTAGTAAGAAAACCGAGCTATCTCCAACGCTACTTTCTGAACGCCCTGCTCGATTACCGCCCCGCCAACCTAAAGCGGAACACAAAGAACCTGACTGGCACCCTGCGGTTGCAAAACTGACCTACCCTAAAGTGATCCTCTTTGATTGGCATGCCACACTGGTGGATACCTTAGATGCGATGTATCACGCCGTAGATGATATGTTGAAAGAGTTAAAAGAGCTGGGGTTATTAGAGCACCTAGTTGATACCGCTAAGTGCAAATCCCCTGATGATCAACGCCTCGTCGAATATGTCCGTGATAATTTAAGCCTTCACCCGAAAATAAAGATCGACCGTAAAATATCCCGTACTGATATTTTTGAGATTCTCTTTGCTGATAACCATGTGGCAAAAACCTTAGCTCACAAGGGCTTCACAGAGCATTACCGTAAATACTATGGAACCGCCCTTCCCTTTGAAGCGAAAGTAAAAAACATGCTTGAAGGGTTGCGTAAATTAGGCCTTATTGTTGGTGTTATCACCAATAGAGATCGTGAATTTTTTGTCCATGAACTCAACACCGTCGATGGCGGTTGGGCCCATCTATTTGATACCGAGATCTGTGGCGATGATACGGTTGAGCGTAAACCCCACACAGACCAAATACTAAAAGCAGCCGAGAACTTAAATATCCCCCTCGGCGCCGACATTTGGTATGTAGGCGACAGCACTACTGACGTGATTGCCGCCAAATCAGCGGGGATTACTAGTGTATTTTTTAACGGTGCCCAATGGGATCTACCTTGGTTAAACAAGATTTTCCCCGGTACTGAACGCTACCCTTATAAACCTGATGTCGTTGTAAATGACTTCTCTGAATTTTGGGCTTTAGTGCTCTCATGTCGAAAAAACAGACCAAGAAACGAATGAGTCGTTGGCTATGCCACCAGATAAATATACGCAATAAACGCCACCCAACTCAGGAGTAAAAGCGCCCAAGGGAGTTTGCTTTGCTGATAGATAACGTCTGGTGTCAGGGCGCTGTCGTCCGTTTGCTGCGCAGTCAGGCTGCTCGCTTTTTCATTCAACTTACGTTTCTGTTTATCTAAAGCGCGCGCTTTTTCCTTATTGCGTTTTTTATACTCCTCAATCCCTTTTTGAATACCTTGGGCAATCAACTTGGTTTGCTCTTTTGTCTGGCCTGGCTTTTGTGTCGCCTTCGCCACCTGCATCGCTTCAGCAACCACTTCATCCGATACCTTTAATTTCTTCGCCATACATGCTCCTAAGATTTGGCATCTATTATCACTGTAAGTAAGATTGAATAACAGGCTCGATTCTAAATCTGATCAACGACGAGTCAGAGCATATTCATATAAACTCGTTATACTACTCGCTCCTAAATCAACAGCTTACTTAAGGATATATAACATGGCTGGCTCCAGCTTTTTCGCGCTAATTGATGATATTGCAACCCTGCTGGATGACGTAGCGAGTATGACAAAAGTCGCCGCACGAAAAACCGCAGGCGTATTAGGTGATGATTTAGCTTTAAATGCTGAGCAAGTCTCCGGTGTTAAAGCTGATAGGGAGCTACCCGTTATCTGGGCGGTTGCTAAAGGCTCTTTGCTGAATAAAATGATTCTTGTGCCTGCTGCTCTAGCCATTAGTTACTTTATTCCATGGCTTATTACGCCCCTATTAATGCTTGGCGGACTGTTTTTATGCTTTGAAGGATTTGAGAAAGTATTCCACGCCCTATTCCACTCGAAAGAATCAAAAGAAGCCCATCATAAAGAACTTAAATCGGCGATTGAAAATACAGATGTAGACATTGTTGAATTTGAGAAACAGAAAATAAAAGGCGCTATTAGAACTGATTTTATCTTATCCGCAGAGATAATCGTTATTACTTTAGGCACAGTGGCGGGCGCTGCACTACTCACCCAACTCTCCGTATTAATTGGTCTTTCTTTTATTATTACCGTAGGTGTATATGGCATAGTGGCGGGCATTGTTAGGTTAGATGATATGGGGCTCTATTTAATTCGTAACCCTGATAGCGGCCGTTTTCAGAAAGCCTTAGGTCGAGGAATCTTATCCGCTGCGCCAAAACTGATGAAAGCGCTTTCAATTATCGGCACGATCGCCATGTTTATGGTGGGTGGTGGAATACTTGTTCATGGTTTACCTTTCTTGCATCATTTTATTGAGCAGGTAACAGACGGTTCCGGCACTATATTAATGGTCATTGTCTCCACGCTATTAGAGGCATTAAGTGGTGTTATTGCTGGTGCACTTGTTCTTATCCTTGTTCAGGCCATTAAAGCAATTATCCCTAGTAAACTAACAACAGCAGAATAATACTAATCATAAAACGGCTGTTTATTGACCCTATGATTAAGGATAGCTACCTCCTCCTTTAAATACTTATGTAGCTATCCCCTTTAAAGCAAACCGCGTATCGCCTGTAACAATGTGCAAATATAATGCTTAAATATCTATAGCTGGAGCAAGACCTTGTCCGACTCTCACTCTCAACATTTATCACAATCGATCCAGCGTATTCAGTTACTTATCAATCGAAAAGAGGTAATTGAAGCTTGGTTGCATAGCCAGAACAAACAGCCTAAACATTCGCTCGTGGAATCATTAACCCACAGACAGCATTTAACCGAACTTGGCCAGCTCATTAATCGGTTACACCCTGCAGATACCGCTCTACTCCTTGAATCTATTCCACCAGAACAGCGCCCTTTGATCTGGCATTTAATTGATGAAGAGAAAGCAGGTGCTGTATTACTTGAGCTGTCTGATTCAGTAAAACATGAGCTCATTAACCACTCTGACACTCAGATTCTAACCGCCGCTGCCCAGCACCTTGAAAGTGATGAGATCGCCGATTTAGTACAAGATCTGCCAAAAGATGTGGCCCCTGATTTACTCTTCTCCCTATCAAGCGAAGAGCGTGACCGCGTCCGTTCCGCTATGAGTTTTCCTGAAGAGTGCGTTGGCGCTTGGATGGAGTTTGATATGCCCGTTGTCCGTGATGATATATCACTCGATGTCGTACTAAGGTTTTTTCGACGCCAAGGATCTCTGCCTGATAACTCGGGTCAGATCATGGTCATTGATGATTATGGGCATCTAAAAGGAACCCTCGCATTAGAGGATCTATTAACCCATAGTGGCGACTTACCTATAGCCGATGTTCTCGACGATAAGCCCATTACGTTTCACACTAATAGTTCTGCCGAAGAGGCTGCTCGCAGCTTTGAGCGCTACGAGTTAATTGTCGCACCGGTTGTTAACGCCCATAACAAGCTCGTAGGTATACTGCGTGTCACCGCCTTAATGGATTTAATAGCGGAACAGGCCCATAAAAAACTACTCCTTAATGCGGGTTTGAATAAAGAGGAAAACCTATTTGATCCTATATCAAAGTCCGCAAAAAACCGCTGGCCTTGGATCGCCCTGAACCTTTTAATTGTCTTTATTGCTTCACGTATTATTGATCAGTTTGAAACTGTAATTACCCAAGTCGTCGCACTAGCAGCCCTACTCCCTATCACCGCTAATATTGGCGGTAATGCAGGAAATCAAGTGGTTGCGTTAGTTATACGCGGTTTAGCTACAAAACAATTAACTGCAAGCAACACGCTGCAACTACTAAGAAAAGAGCTTTCCATCTCCCTTATGAATGGCCTTATATGGGGCTGCATTACCGCTTTTATTACCTATCTTCTCTATAGCAATATTTACCTTTCTTTAGTCATGATGCTCGCTATGTTAAGCACTATGTTGTTTGCCTCCCTTATCGGAGTAGCGATCCCCATTGCATTAAAACGTCTTGGACAAGATCCCGCCTTAGGCAGCAGCGTTATCATCACAGGTACTACCGATACATTGGGCTTTTTAATATTCTTAGGGCTCGCCGCTGTGATTTTATAAAACCTTCGGCCAAAGGTTGGGGTTCTATTTAGGAGCTCACCTTTACGCCCCCAACGAATAAATAACACAGCTACACCAAAAAACGCGCCGCCAACTAAGCGGCCAGCTCAGCCGATAAAAAACTCCTACAGTGCTAAGGTTAAATTAAGACTTTTTCTTATATTTACCATCGCTAATTAACCGTATGATTGGGCCTATCCTGTTAACTCAATATTTAGCTGTTATTGATAACCTTTCCTCTACAAGGAATGTAGAAAGTTATGTCCAGCGTATCCTTAAAACTCATTAAAGATTTAGATGATTTTAAATTCATCTATTACTGGGCTTGCCCTCATAGCGGCCAAATCAGCCCTAACCTGCCAACCTTACTGCATGCAAGTGAATGGTTAGTTGACTACCAAGCTAAAAAATATCAAAACACCGAGCGACGAAAATCTACAACAGACCGTCGTAGACGAGCTTATAAATCCAGCTCACCCGATATGGAACTCATCTATTCAAGACGTATTAATCCAGAAGGTCGGCGCGTAACCGATAGACTTCCTACCGTTGACTTAGATATGACGCCGGATAAATGCAGGGAAGTGAGGGATCAATTTATAAACTAATGCAAATAATGCGGTGTTAGATATATCCTCTCTGCCGAAAAACACACATAAAAAAAGCTGAACCCTGTGAATAGATAGACTCAACCCCATTTAAGCGGTCCCACTATCGTCAACAAACAGCTGTTCAGCTTTATTTTAAAAGGTGGCCAACCTAATGGCCTCCTTCAACAATGCCCTTAGTCGTTGTAACTAAGCAACCTTGCTGGCTTTCTCTTGATCCGTTAAGTACTCATCATAGGTACCTTGGAAGTCGATCACTTTATGATCCTTTATCTCAAGAATACGCGTCGCAAGTGATGATACAAATTCACGGTCGTGGCTAACAAATATAATCGTACCATCATAATTCGCTAAACCATTATTCAACGCTTCGATAGATTCCATATCTAAATGGTTGGTTGGCTCATCTAAGATCAAAACATTTGTATCTGACATCATCAGTTTGCCAAACAATAGACGGTTTTTCTCACCACCTGAACATACTTTTGCTTTTTTGTTGGCATCATCTGCTGTGAAGAGCAAACGCCCCAACATACCACGTACCGCTAGATCATCATGTTTTGGTGTACGCCATTGCGACATCCACTCAAACAAAGTCAGGTCATTATCAAATTCATCACTACTATCTTGTGGGCAGTAACCGATCTCTGCATTTTCTGCCCATTTTATTTCACCATGATTCACGTTAAGTTCGTTAAGCAAGCAACGTAATAAGGTTGTTTTACCAACACCGTTCTCACCGATCACCGCTAACTTAGCACCCGCTTCAAGAATCATATGGCCGCCAGAAAAAAGTACTTCGCCATCAAATCCATGGGAAATATCTTCAATAACTAACGCTTGGCGGTGCAATTTTTGATGCTGTTTCATCGTAATATAAGGCGCAACACGACTGGATGGTTTAACTTCATCTAGTTTTATTTTTTCCATGCGTTTAGCACGGGATGTTGCCTGTTTAGCTTTTGATGCATTGGCAGAGAAGCGGTTTACAAACTGCTGAAGATCGTCTATTTCAGCCGCTTTCTTAGCATTGTCCGCATGAAGCTGTTCACGAATAAGCGTAGATGCTGCAACAAAGTCTTCGTAGTTACCTGGGAATATACGCAACTCACCATAATCTATATCAGCCATATGGGTACAAACTGAATTCAAGAAATGACGGTCATGGGAGATGATAATCATTGTACATTTACGCTGGTTCAATAGCTCTTCAAGCCAGGTAATCGTATGAATATCCAAGTTGTTGGTCGGCTCATCCAATAACAGGATATCTGGATTAGCAAACAACGCCTGCGCCAAAAGAACACGTAGTTTCCAACCGGGAGCAACTTGGCTCATTGGGCCCCAATGCAACTCTTCTGCAATACCAGCTGAAAGAAGGATCTCACCCGCACGACTTTCTGCGGTATAGCCATCCATTTCAGCAAACTCACCTTCAAGGTGGGCGACCTTCATTCCATCTTCTTCAGACATCTCAGGTAAAGAATAGATACGATCACGCTCTTGCTTAACCTTCCATAGAGGAGCATCCCCCATGATAACGGCATCAATAACGCTGTACTCTTCAAAAGCGAACTGATCTTGGCTCAGTGTGCCAACGGTATAACCCGGTGTAATGGAGACATTACCGGATGTGGGTACCAGCTCCCCACTGAGGATCTTCATAAACGTTGACTTACCACAGCCATTCGCACCGATAAGACCGTAACGGTTACCATTACCAAACTTGGCTGAAATGTTTTCGAACAAAGGCTTAGAGCCAAACTGCATGGTGATGTTTGCGGTAGAAATCAAAAGAGAGGTACCTAAGAGATAATATGAAGAACACAGGCCCCTACAAAAGGCCTAAATATGGGAGGCGCACTATAAAGATTTATGCCCGAAATGTCGAGGTAAATCGTACAAGAAACACACAATTATACGTATAAAAATTGCCGGCGGGCCTCCCCTATTATTAAATATTTATGCTTTATATTTGTGAAAAACAATCACTCTGCTCCGTTTTAAGTTAAAGAAACGGAGATGATGAATTCACTGAGCAACTTATACCTTTGATCCACTTTATATAGAGTCAGATAATTAGGTCATAAATAACATGTCGCTAGTACTGCACTAAAAACCATTAGATTAACAATAGAGCGCCTTTATAGACGTACTACTCAAGAAATGCTTTTCACGCCTTACTTCTCTTTAGGTAACACGCATATCTTTTGAACGCGCCCCTTTTCCTACTCTATTTTTTGAGGGGGGAGCTTTCTTCTTAACTTATCGTTAGTCATATTTCTGCAAAGTTCCAGAGGTACTATCCATTTGCCTCTCAACTATTAGGTAGAACCCCAACATGGAAAATAATCAAGCGGTACTTCCCAAGCAAAACGAGTATCAAAACTATCTACAATGGATAATGGTTAGCTTTTTAGTCTACTTATTGATCTGTGCTGTTGGCATGATAGGTAGTGGATTTAAAATGGCCTCGGCCGGTCATGCGAGTGAACTCTTTTCTTTCGCTAGCAATCCTTTTGCAGGGCTTGTCGTTGGTATCATAGCCACAGCATTAATTCAGTCATCGTCTACCGTCTCCTCAATTATTGTGGGGCTTGTGGCTGGTGGCCTTCCTGTAGAGCTTGCGGTTCCTATGATTATGGGGGCCAACGTAGGTACATCTATCACGAACACGATCGTCTCCCTTGGTCACGTCCGTGCGAAAGAAGAATTCAAGCGCGCTTTTTCAGCCGCAACCGTACACGACTTCTTTAATTTACTGTCTGTAATGATTTTCTTACCATTGGAAATCGCCTTTGGTCTTTTAGAGAAAATAGGCAGTTGGTTATCAAGCCTATTTTACGGTTCTGGTGACTCATCGATTAAGAGCTTTAACTTTGTAAAAACAGCAACAGCCCCAGTCGTCAATACAGTTAAAGATGTAACCCATTCTTTCGGCGATCAACTTGGCGGTATTGCGTTGATCTTAATTGGTATTGGTCTCATCTTTATTGCCATTACCATGGTCGGTAAGTTGTTGAAAAAGCTGATGGTAGGCAAAGCTAAAGATATTATGCACACAGCGATTGGTCGCGGACCTTTATCGGGTATTGCATCAGGTACTTTAGTCACTATTTTTGTCCAATCATCATCTACAACCACATCCTTAATGGTGCCACTTGCAGGCTCTGGCGCATTCAAATTGAAGGATATTTATCCATTCACGTTGGGCGCAAATATTGGTACTTGTGTGACAGCCGTACTTGCAGCCACCGCTGTGACAGGTAACGCACAAGCGGCACTACAAATCGCCTTTATTCACCTTGTTTATAATATTCTAGGTGTCGTGCTAATTTATGGTCTACCACTACTAAGAAATATACCGGTTAAATGTGCGGAAGCATTAGGTGGAATAGCGGCTGAAAATAAACTTGCCGCTCTAGGTTATATTTTAGGCGTGTTCTTTGTCGCCCCAGCCCTTTGTTTGGGCATTAGCAGCCAACTTTAATTAAGGGGAATCCTATGAGCAATTTACAAATATTGTCCACTGAGAGACTAAACAAATTAATCGATGAAACACAGCTAACACTGCAAGAGTTAAAGCAAGAAGTGATTCGTCGTGAACATCTCAAACAAGAGCATGAGATCAAAGATTTAGAGCACCACATGAGTAGTGCGGAGTTCAATTTGAATAGCATTAAGAATTTTATTGCTTATCTTCTTGAAGAATCCAAAAAGAACAAATAAATACAAAGAGAGAATAATAAAAAACCAATTTCCGAGATGGGAATTGGTTTTTTTTGCTTTACATCCCTAAAAAATAATAAGCTTAGCCCGCCACCAACCTAAGCCCTCGCGTATTTTTCTAAAGTCTTCGCGTATTTTTCTAGTGTGCAACCTACCAAGGTTTATTATCTTAAATATCGAGGTACAGCCGCACAAAAAGCCTTCCCTTCACAGGACTATAACTCATCTCGAATTAGCAAATTTCACTAGACCGAACCTACAGAAACTTATCAATATGTATTGTTTTAGATCAAATAAGCAGAACTTAAGTATCAAGCATATGATTTTACTGATTTTAATATTGCTTTTCATAATGTAGTTAAGTAGTTTCGCTACATCGTAAAATAAAAGTTCATCACTTTAGGTTGTCTTTACAATGCCCTCATTTTTCCGTGATTCCTCTATAGTTAAACAGCTTACCTACATAATGTTAGTCATCGTTGTAGTTATATTTACAACATTAAACGTATTTATAAACCGTGAAGTTGATAATGCTTTCATGGAAACCGTTAAGCGATCAGTCGAGCAGCAGGTGGACCACCTATCTCATAATATTGATTTTTTTAATCAAACTCTGCGCCAACAAACCGCTGAACTTGGCTCAGCTTTTTTCAGTATGTTCCCCGGTGAAATCACTACAGATGACTTTCTTAAAGACTATGTAGGTCAATACGAAGTGCCTCTATTGGTAAATAATGGAGAGGTTATTAGCAACGATTTCAGCAAAGCGGACCAATTTAGCGAACTGACCGGTGCTACTGCGACTATATTTATGCGTGTAGGTGATGACTTTTTGAGAGTGAGCACCTCTCTTCGTACGGCTGATGGAAAACGCGCTATAGGCACGATGCTCGATAAGACTCACCCTGGATATAAACAACTTATTAGCGGCGATGAATATATAGGCCCTGCATATATTTTCGGCCGTCACTACATGACCAAGTATGTCCCCTTTAAAAATGAGAATGGCGACGTAGCGGGCCTTTTTTATGTCGGTTTAGATTACACCTCACATTTAGATGCCCTTAAAGAATCTATTACTCAACTTAGTATTGGTAAAAAAGGTTACGCTTACATTGTTAATCTAGAAGAAGGCGAACACTTTGGTGAGCTAGTTTTACATCCGAACAATAAAGTAAACAAAATATCTGAGATCTCTGAACATGGTAATGAACTGCTAGAGATCATAAAAAATAACCCACGTGGTACTCGACAGTTATCAGTAAAAGCCCCTGATGGAACAATACAAAATCAACTGATCGCTTTTACACAAAACACACAGTGGAATTGGGGCGTGGTTGTTCAAAGTGATACCGCCGAGTTAACTCAAGCTAAAGACATTTTACTGGTAGAAATGACCGTTATCTCGGTTATCAGCGCCATTGTGATCACCCTACTTCTACTTATTACCTTACGTACTCGTCTTCAACCTATCGCTCAAATATGCAACTACATGCAGGCGATTGGTAAAGGGGATCTAACCACTGTTATCAGTACAGATATGGGTTCCGAAAACAGTCAAAATGAGATCCACTTACTCAGCCGCAGCGCCAAAGCCACCGTTGCAGGGTTACGTAATGTTACTCAACAGTTAAACAACACTATGCAGACAATAACGACACACCTCAATACAGTGTCAGGCGGTATCACCCGCTTAAATGGGGATTTAGATCGCCAACAACAAGAAACAGAGATGGTCGCCTCCGCTATATCTGAAATGACAGCAACCTCCGAAGAGGTTGCAAGTAATGCAGCCTCTGCTGCTCAACAAACACAGCTAGCCAATAACGAAGCTAAAAATGGTGATCAGTTAGTACAACAGGTTGTTAGCTCAATCGAAAGCATCTCTAGTGAAGTGAATGAACTTACCGGCATGATTGAGCAAGTTGAATCTAACAGTAACGCAATCGGCACAGTGATGGATGTGATTCAGAATATAGCTGAACAAACCAATTTACTGGCCCTAAATGCGGCGATTGAAGCAGCACGAGCAGGTGATGCTGGACGTGGTTTCTCGGTTGTTGCTGATGAAGTGCGTAACCTTGCCCAGCAAACAGCCAACTCCACTACCGAAATCAGAGAGATGATCGAGCGTCTACAAGGCAACACTCGTAATGCTGTAGAGCGAATGGAGCTAAGCAACGATAAAGTTAAGTGCAGTGTTGATATGACCTCTCAAGCTGGGGAAGCACTGACCGCTATTACCGCCTCAGTTACCAATATTTCAGATTCGAGTATGCAGATCGCATCGGCCGCTGAAGAGCAAACTGCCGTGAGTGAAGATATCAGTCGCAATGTTGAAAATATTAGTAACATCGCGATGGAAACCGCTCAGTCAAGTCAACAGATGGCCAATGCGATCTACGAATTAGATAATGCGGGTAAAGAACTACAACGTGTAGTGAACCTGTTTAAAACCTAATCAATAACCGAAATCAGCAACCTACACTCCATAGGTGTGTAGGTTGCCATTAACTCTATCGGTATAAAGTTTTAATCCCAAGTTATACGGCCAGCACACAGCATACAGCCTTTCTCAAAGCTATCTTCAAGATCACCGGTCTGTACCGTTTCACATGTTTCACAGCGACCGGGGGGGCGATGCTCCTCTAAACAGCCTAAACATAACCACTGTTCATCAAATTCAAACACCGTGCCATGGCTTTTACAACAGATATGGCATAAAGCCTGTGCGCCTTCATAATGATCAGCGGGCTCCTCTCCACACACTTTCGGCTCATTCTGCTTAACTACCTCAGTATATGTGAAAGGATGTGAACAACTAAGGCAATGCTGATACTTAGCTCCATCATAGGCACTTACAGTGCCACACTGACAAAGCATACGTACAAAACGTACCCGTGTTCGACACAACAGACAGTGACTAAAATAGATGGGCGCAAAGCCTTGTTCTTCGACCGCCGCATGATAGCCACACTGGGGACAATCAATTAGCTTAGCCCCATGATCAAGGTGAGCTTGTAACTCTGAGGTCAACGCATCAAACTGACTTTTCAGCGCAGGATCAGTTCTAGAGCAGGCATCTGATACAGACAAAACCGTTTCCTTATATTGATAAGATCGAGCTTGCTCAAGCTACTCTTCGACTAACTGATCACACTGGAAAATGGGCTCATCAGTTTCACCTAAAGTCCGCGCTAACTTCGGTAGTAACTTGGTCATTTTATCAAAGAGTCCCCAAGGTGGATTCACTACAATCATGCCCGATGAGGTCATGCCATGCTCATCCGAATCAGGTGAAACACCTAGCTCAAAGCACTGGATATTTTTAATCCCACTGCGGATAAACTTGTTCTTCATCTTATTAATCGTTGCCCGATCGACCACCGGATACCAGAGAGCATAAGTTCCTGTAGCAAACTTTTTATGTGCCTTTACTATGGCTTTAACCACCTCATCATATTCAGTTTTAACCTCATAAGATGGATCAATTAAAATAAAGCCTCGACGACTTGCCGGAGGCATAAGCGCATCCATCCCTTTTAAGCCGTCACTACAGGTCACTTTAATCTTCCGCTGTCGACTGGTATTCAGACAGAGATATTGGAAATCTTCTGGATGTAACTCAAACAGCCAAGCACGATCTTGTGGTCGTAAAAAGTATTTCGCTAACAAGGGCGAACCTGGATAAAGATTACTCTTTCCCGCTTCGTTATAAGATTTAATCACCTTAAAATAGCTCGCAAGTTCTGGATAATCGGCTTCCTTCAGCTTACCGATACCATTCACATGCTCCTCTAATTTACGGGCATGTGCCGACTTAAAGTTGAAAAGCCCTGCCCCAGAATGGGTATCAATATATTCAAAGGGTTTATCTTTTTTAGTCAGATGTTCTAACACCTCAACCGCAACAATATGCTTGAGAATGTCGGCAAAGTTACCTGCATGAAAGGAGTGTCTATAACTTAGCAAAGGGATATCTCTTTAGATGATAAGCAGAGAAGAGTCACTGCTGAATAGCGCTATTTTACTTGGAAATAGAGAAACACAAAACGGTTTATCGCAATATAAAAACATTAAGCCGTTAAAGTACACACTGAACCCTTATGCGCTGTTCCTACAACCGTTGCAAGAAACCCTTTTAACGGCCTGCGCTCCAGAAGCAATTGCTACAGCCCACTGCACTTTAATCTATAGAAAGACGATAGATTATAGATCAGCTTCTCATATAGCTTAGGCACAGACCTTCCTATATCTAAATGGTAAAGTAGTGGATCTATCAATTAGATGAAGCTCAATAATGGATAAATTACAGCGTGCAATCGACCTTATAGAGCAGGATGAATGGGATCAAGCTCACAACTTAGTGCAAGATGGTAATAATAAATATTACTACCTTATACACGGCCTACTACATAGAATTGAAGGTGATATTTCAAATGCTCAATACTGGTATAACAGAGCGAATGAACCACTACCAGACAACACAACCGATGCTGAAACGGATCGGATAAAAACGTTCATTAAGCATCTTGCCTAAGCCAACAGCTAAACCTTAGCGTTATCAACAAATAGGGATATTTGTGAACTTTATCGATAAATTTTCATTACAAAAACATGAAGGTAAATACGAAAACCGCCCTTTAAAATCGTTGCTATATTACAAGGGTCGAGCACTAGGTATAAAAGTCCCCGGCTATATTATTGATAAACAGTTTGAATTTACCCAATACTTTCTCCTATTTTTAAGTTGGGATTGCCCTTTTGAGGAAGGTTGTGAAATTATAGTGCTCAATAAACAACATAAAAGGGTTGCTCACTATAGCTTTAACGCAGCCTACAATAGCTACCATTTACAAGACGTTATAGAACTATCAGACAATCACTATAAATTAATATTTAATACGGTTGATAGCTTTGAGCTCACAATTAATTACCCCAAAAAACATCTGTTTAGCAAAGTCATTAACCTGAGCAAAATTGATCAATAGGCCCAATTAAACAAGGACAAATACAGCCCGTATTTCAGTTTATTATTATGAAATTAATCGCAAAAATTGCCGACAAAAATGAAGCTATCTCCATTAAATACCGACTAGAAGGCTTAGGTATACCGATCTTTATCGGCAGCGAGAATACAGGGCCAACATCTGGAATGCCCCCTTTTGCTGACAGCTACACGATATGGGCAGAGATTGATTCTCAAGGTCAATGTGCATTTAAAGCCTTAGAAGATGAAACTTATACACCGATTAAACCTATAAACATTGCTGAATACAGACAATTTATCGAACAAACTAAACAAGAGCGCCGCAACTCTTTCAGTCGCTTCAATAACCATATTATGACCGTCATCGTTTTAGCTGGCGCTAGTTATTTTGCTTACCGACTATACCTTGCCCTGAGCGCATAAAGCTCGAAGCTAAACCTTCTAACCCTATAATCCTTCAACGGCTCCAGCTAAATTCAACGACTTTGTCATCGACAATTTTAATGGTCCAGATCACACTACTCTCCTCGCGATCTTGATAGTACCAGTACTCTGTACGACCCCAGCGTTTACAATAATCTCGCTTTTTATCTAAGCAAACCCTCTCGCTTCTTTTCCGAAGTGGTTCACCTGCTGCAAGAAATAATTTTGTCGCCGTATCGCCCCGTACAATGTAATTACCATCTTTCCCTTTAAAGCGGGAAGCATTTACATTCAGCGACAAAGTGACAGCGAGTATTATAATGATCCATTTCACAATATAGCTCCTATTAGCATTGCTCATTACACGCGTACAGAATAACGAGCGTGGTAAGTTGTTTCCATTTGACAACAAAGAAAGTCATTTTACTTATTCGAATAGAAAAATAATTAAGGAAGCTAAACGGAGGACATAAAGCGGTAAGATATACGCCCGACAACACTCAACTTATCTACACAATAGGCCAAAGGCTGACCTCCTACACTACCGATTCCTGTAGGAGTTCACCCCGTGAACGAAGGGCTATGGTGAATATTTGTCTTACACAGGGTCCAATCTCACTGGATTAATTATTCTCCTCATAAAGGTTATTTGCCATTAACTCAGAAATACGCTCAAATTCCGCTAGTTCTTCTCGCTTTAGGTTTTTTGTCATCTTATTGACCGTATCAGCATCAATTTTCATCACCTCCTCAACTACAGCAATACCCGCATTAGTGATACTTAGATAATGGCTTCGCTTATCATTAGGGTTGGGTTCTCTTTCGATTAAACCTTTATCAATCAGAGTGTTAATTAATCGTGTCACCTGCCCTTTATCGCGTCCAAGAATATCCACTATATCCACCGCTGTGCACGGTTTTTTCCTATCAACAATCTTCAGCACTCGAATATGCATAGGCGTGATATCTAAACTTAGTTGCTCTGTTTTTTTATACATTTGGCGCTTTAATCCATGGACTAAGCGAAATAAGTTCTCTAATGATTTTTGATTAGACATCTCGACTACTCTTTTAAATATAGTTGACAATATCAACCATTAAGAAATATAGTTGCTATTATCAACTATACAGTAATTTGCTTCAAAACAGGAAAACCATTATGAACACCCCCACTGAGCTGCCATTACCGAGTCAAAGCGGCAGGAAAACACCTTTGGTTTATAAGGTATTAATCATATTGAGCATAATGAGTGTTATAGCGGGTTCATTAACAGGGGTTATGACCTATATGAATGTCGGTTACTCCAATACTTTTTTAACTGATTGGCTCAGCTCATTTCTATCTGCTTTCATCCTAATTCCTATAGGCTTACTGCTTATGGGCTTGATTACCAAGTTTGTTGAACAACAGATGCCTAATACAAATGAGCACAAACGTAACCTTATTGTAGGCGGGATTATGGCTTGCGTGATGGAGTCCATAATGGCTTTCAGTACAACCACAACGAATATTGGATATTCAACCTCGACCGAGTTTTTATCTGCTTGGCTAACGAGCACTCTAGCAGCTCTGCCTTTAGGACTAACTTTCATGGTCATTATGTCGATGATAATTAAACCTAAGCTTGAGCTTTTTCTGAAAAGTTAATAACTCCCCTAACATACACGCTAATTGATTGAGATAATGACTATGAAGAAACAGCATTTGTACAAAGTAAACATTGAGCATCTAAAAAATGCTGATGGTTCAGTGCCTGAAGACAGCAGTCTAGCCTTCGAATTTTCCAGCCATGATGAACTTTTTACTATTATAGAAAAGCTCAAAGCTAGGACAGATATAGGCCCAGCAAAAGCAGCCCCCTTAGCGCTAGGGATCAAACTATTCGGTGGCCTACTGTTAGCTAATAAAAATGATGATCTATTTGTAAGCCTGTTTCCGCACTTTTCAGCATTTATGAAAAAAATTAAACAGAAGACTCACTAGACTCTTCGTCATATTTACCCCCCATTTTTCTAGGCGGTTAGCAAGCTATGATCAACCGCTGGGTGTAATCACTACAATTAGCGTTTAAGAGCCATTAAGTAATTTGGCTCTTAAACCCTATAAAAAATAAGTCACCGTGACTGGCTTATTTTATAACGTGCAGTCTGTTTACCTTGCCAAAGAATAAACAGCCCCGAAACAACGATAAAGCTACAGCCAATCAACATTGGAAAACTTATCTCTTCATTAAACAGCAACACGCCTAAACCTATACCAAACAACAACCGCGAGTATCTAAACGGTGTCACTGCAGAGACCTCTCCTGTTCGCATCGCCTTCATCAAACAGGAATAAGCTGTAACACCGGCTAATACCGCACCTACTAGGTAGATTGATGTTTTAAAATCGGGGACTAAAAAAGGTATCGCTTCCCACACCGAGAAGAGCATGCCTGCCACAACAACCGCAAGAAACCCATACAAACCTAAAATGGATGTACTGATCGATGCCGGAGCCGCCCGACTGGCTAAATCACGACAGGCAAAACCGAGCATCCCTAAAATGGCAAAAATTGACAAGAAAGAGAAATTATCCGTTCCTGGACGAATGATAATAATAACGCCAAGTAAACCAACAAAAATGGCTACCCATCGTTTTAACCCTACCTTTTCACGAAAGATAAGTGCCGCCCCTGCCACTACAACAATGGGACTCGCCTGAAGAATCACTGTAGCTGATGATAAGGGGGTTAAAGTAATAGCCAGTACGTAAAACAACCGCCCTATAATCTCGAACAGTACCCGAAACCTCATCGGGCGGGAGATCACATCTAAATGAAACAAACCCTCCCCTCTAACTAGGGTTACACCGGCAAATAGAAAAGCACCACTTAACCCAAAAATCACCAGAATTTGTGCAATCGGTAGAGTCTCTGCAACTATTTTTATAAAAGCATCTTCAGCAGCAAAGATTGCCATCGCAGTTACCATCCAGAAACTACCAATCAAGTTGGTACGGCGGTCAGTTCCGAAGTCTATAGTCACACAAGTTCCTCTACTATTTTTGCTTTAACGATTATAGGTAGTGGCAACATAAGCACGCCTTTATAGCACATATCCATAACCCAAACGGAGCCCTATCATAAAATATCCAGGTGTCAGTTAAGCGAGCTAAAATCAAAAAAAAAGAAATGTCCGGTCAGCGCCTGCAGCGTTTCAAAGCATGACCACTTAAAATATTCAAAACGACACCAAAATATAACGTCTTTAAACTACACTTTATTTACTCTTAATCCCTTATTAAGCTACAAAAACTTACCCTAAGCACCATAACTAATAACAAGGCATAAAAAATGGAATTTCTCAACAGTATCGATATAAATCAACACCTGCCAGCGGCGATCGCTTGGGCAACCAATATCTTATTAGCAATAGTCATTCTGATTATTGGTTTTTGGATAGCAGGCAGTGTAAACAAACTGATTATTAACATAGGTAAAGGCAAACATTTAGATGATACGCTTTTCCGTTTTTTAGGTAGCTTTGCTCGCTACTTAATACTCGCTTTTGTTTTTATTGCTGTTCTAAACCGTTTCGGTGTGCAAACCGCTTCTATCGTTGCCTTATTAGGTGCGGCGGGTTTAGCTGTTGGTTTAGCCTTACAGGGCGCTATGTCAAACTTAGCGGCCGGTGTCATGCTCCTCATCTTTAGACCTTATAAAGTAGGTGATTTTATCGATGCGGCCGGTTGTTTTGGTAATGTAACTGAGATCGATATGTTTACTACGATTCTACAAACATTTGATCAACAGCAGGTCATTATCCCTAATAGCCAGATCTGGGGCGAGAAGATCATTAACCACTCTCACTATGATGTGCGCGGTGTTGATATGCACTTTGGCGTAGCTTATGGCGAAAGCACCGATGCTGCTCGCGCAGTGATTGACAGTGTATTAGCTAATCATCCTCATATTTTGAAAGATCCAGCACCTTTTGTTGAAGTAGAAACATTAAATGACAGTTCTGTCGACTTTCTTGTTCGTCCGTTCTGTAAAGGTGAGCATTACTTTGATGTTCTTTATTCTGTACCTGAACTGATCAAAAAAGCGCTCGATGAGAACGGAATCGAGATTCCATTCCCACACCGTAAAATCATTATGGTTAACGAAAACGCATAACCAATTAACGACAGAGCTTCATCCTCATGGGTGGGGCTCTGCCGTTAAATCCACTCTATCTCAAATAAGCTCTACCACTTTATCTTTGATGCTTTGAAAACGAACCTGTTCACAGCAACCAAATCCATCCAACTGCCTAACTTTATTACGACTAAATAGCGGAATACTGATCCCGGCCAGAAAACGGCAGTACGTTCCAACACTCGGTGATCGTTTCGTCTTTGTTTCAATATGTTGTTTAAATCCATTCAAGACGCTTTGCAAACGTCGATCTTCTGGCAGTTGAGGCTGATGTGAATAAGCTAATTTTGCAACTTGGCCTCGACAAACTGAGCAGTGACCACACTGTTCAGGTGCGTTCTGATCATCAAAATATCGAGCTAAATTAGCGGTAAGGCATCGATCTAATTCAAAAAACCTGACTAAAGCAGCAATCCGCTGTATCTCTTTTTGCTCTTTATCTAAAAAGTAATCACTTAAAACATGCACAAGTTCCGGTTGAGACAGGGCCTCTTCATCAACAGCGAACACTTCAGTGATCTTTTTGCTCTCCAGTACAATATGTCCCTGCTCTTGCAGATAATCCAACGCTGCGACAACACGGCTGCGCTCACAACCATAATGTTGATAGAGACTCTCTATATCTAAGCTACCCCAGATTTTTTTAAACTGAGTATGATCAAAAATAGCCTTTAAAAACTCCAACCTTTCACCATTAAATTGTTTTAACAGCTCCCTTTGGTCGGTCATAAATTTATAACGATATTCAGCAAAATAAGCATACAGCGGCTTAATAACTTTATTGAGCTCTAACTGAACGAGTAAGGTTTTTAAGGGAAGCTGTCTAATATTGGCATCATTAGATAAACTTAGAATTTGCAGTTCCCACTGCCCGTTTGAGACCTCTTTACGGATATTATCCACCACTACCGCAATCCCTTCAGGTTCTGGGGTATCACCATGTACAAAGTTTTCTACAGTATTGATCCCATCCAAATTCGCTAAGGTAATGCAGTTAGACGCGAGCCCATCACGCCCGGCTCGACCGATCTCTTGACTGTAGTTTTCAATGGACTTAGGTAGATCATAATGGATAACAAAACGTACATCCGCTTTGTCTATACCCATACCAAAAGCGATCGTTGCAACTACAACTTGGCATTGACCCGCCATAAAGTCAGATTGAATCTGATGCCGAAGATCGTTATCTAAACCCGCATGATAGGCTGTAGCCGAGATCTGTTGGGTCGCTAAATACTTAGCAACCTGCTCAGCACTCTGCTGCAAAGTAACATACACAATGCCGGGGCCTTTCTGCTGCTTAATTAGATCAACCAATTGCTTATCTTTATCTTGGCTTGCCACCGGCAACACCGTTAAATCAAGATTATTCCGATAAAAACCAGTTTGGACTATATGCTCAGGTGCAATAGCAAAACGTTGCGCCATATCTTTTTTGACTTTTCTCGTTGCCGTTGCTGTCAGCAAAAGTACTAAGGGGATATTTAGCTCCTGTCGATATTGTGGAAGCTTCAAATAATCGGGGCGAAAGTTATGACCCCATTCAGAGATACAGTGCGCCTCATCAACCACCAGCATTGAGATGTCGATAGAAGCGATAAACTCGCGAAAACGCTCATTTTTAAAACGCTCAACAGATACCATCAAAATTTTAATCTTACCTTGACGAATATCGCGCATAACCGTTTGGTTTTCTTGCGGTGTTAAGGTTGAATCAATACTCGCAGCAGCAATTCCTTTCGATTTAAGAAACGCCAATTGGTCTTTCATTAAAGCAAGTAGGGGTGAGACCACCAGTGTCAGATGGGGAAGATGGATCGCACTAAACTGGTAGCACAGGGATTTCCCTGCCCCAGTCGGAAAAATAGAGAGCGTAGAATGACCTGAGAGAAGCTGCTTAATCGTTTGCTCTTGTCCCTCTCGAAAAGAATCAAAGGCAAAATATTGCTGTAAGGCTGGTTGTAAATCCATATCAGTCGTCCTTTACGTTAAATCCGTTTAACGGTTGGTATGAGGTGAAATAATCTGAACAGAAATATAACAGATAATCCTTTCACTAGAGCCCTTTACAATAGATCCTCGAAAAGAGAAAGCTCCCTTAGAAAGAGTCTAGATAAGGTAACAACCACCCCAAACAGAACAAAATTCGTACAATTCATCCCGCCATTTAGGCAATCACCTCCATCAAATCTTAATTGGTGGTTTAATAACGCGGCGCTTATCTGTAAAATTTTGTTCTTTTTATCAGTGTATGGAATATCGCAATGGGTCGTGCTTATCAAAACCGTAAAGAGTCAATGGCGAAAACATCGGATGCCAAGGCTAAGGTTTACAGTAAATTCAGCCGTGAGATTTATGTATGTGCTAAATCTGGCGGTGTCGAGTTAGAAGGTAACTTGGCGTTATTGGGTCTAATTGAACGAGCCAAAAAAGCCCAAGTACCCGCTCATGTAATTGATAAAGCACTTGATAAAGCAAAAGGCGGCGGTGGTGAAGATTTCTCCCCTGCGCGCTACGAAGGATTTGGCCCGGGTGGCTGCATGGTAATCGTAGAATGCTTAACGGATAATCCTAACCGTACTTTTGGCGATGTACGTAACTGCTTTAACAAAACCAAATGTAAAATTGGTAGCCAAGGCAGCGTTAGCCACATGTTCGATCACAGTGCTATTTTTGTGTTTGCCGGTGATGACGAAGATGCAGTACTTGAAGCACTGATGATGGAAGATGTTGATGTAACTGACATTGAATGCGAAGAGGGAAAAATTACTGTCTTTGCACCACATACTGACTACTTCAAAGCAAAAAAATCGCTACAAGATAATATCGAAGGACTTGATCTAGAAGTCGATGAGATTCAGTTTGTGCCACAAAATATGTCACCCGTTTCTGAAGATGATATGCCAATGTTCGAAAAGTTCATTGATATGTTAGAAGATCTGGATGATGTACAGAACATCTACCATAACGCAGAAGTTTAAGTAGAGATCTACGGATAGCCCTAATCTCGTCTATCTAGGGCCCATTATTCGGACCTAAAAAAAGCCCGCACATCACTGATAGTTGATCTGCGGGCTTTTTATAAACCAATACTTTTCAATAAATAAACAACTAAACCAGCTCTGCCCCATCATATTACGTCATATCAAAGGATTTGATTTATGACAGGCAAAAAAAAGCACCACTTTCTAATTAGAGAGTAGTGCTCAAACAGACCTTTCAACCAACAGAACCCAATTTCCACTAACTTAATTGTAAGGTCTACCGTCTTTCAGGAGGAACAATAGACTGCCACTCTGAATATTAGTTCCCTGAAAGAGAGTGATTTTTCTATTTACATCATGCCGTTCATTGCTTTGAACTTAGCCATCAATTCAACAGGCTGTTCACTCTTATTGCTTTTATTTAAAACATAAACGACAGTTTGACCTTGTGGGCCAGCAGCGATTTGCGTAAAGCGGTATGGCGCTTCGCCGACAAGACGAACATCTTCCATATCTTGTAATGTGCTAAACACATACAAACGACCATCTTCACCACGCATTTCGCCATAGAAATCATCTGCAGCTTCAAGCTTGCCATTAAACATATCGATGCTAGCAATGCCTGATGACTTTTTCTTATCTTCGCTAGTTAAGCCATAAACAAGGGTTGCGCCTTTAGGCCCATCACCAATGAACACTTTACGGAAAGAGGTCTCACCTACAGATAAAAACTGTTGATACGTTTTGAAATCATCAAAAACATAATAACGACCTTCATGCATTACTTCATACAAGTCATCATTATTTAGCTGAGTAGCCGCGGCAGACTGAGTTTCTTCCTGTTGAACTTGGTGCGTATGACAACCAGTTAGGGAGAACATTGCAGTTGCAAACACTGCGCTAGCAATCAGTTTTTTCATGGAGAGCCTCATTAATTGATCAATAAAAATTAAGAGGCACTTTACTTAGGAAATATTACAAAATAATGTCATTTTTATTCAGCTAAAAAACTAAATAAAAGGAATCGAACTAATAACATTGAGCCGCCAAGCAGAGGAGGTAAACCGCTCACTAATAATCAGCAACTCTATACAGTACTGAGTCGTGATAACCTGTATTCACCGGAATAACACCTGCCAGTAATTTATTAACCTCAGGATCACCACTATCCACAATTAATGGACGCCCCTCTAAGGCTTTAAGTTTTGTTTTAGTCGCAATTACATTAATATTTTGTTTGCCTAAACGCTTTAACAGCGCAGGACTTAATTGTTGATTGCCGCGGCCAATAATATGTCCTTGGCCACCAATTAACGTAATCACTAATTGACAGGGATGACCTTGAGTCAATTCTAATAACTGATTTGCAGTACAGTCAGCAGCGATAAGTTGATTATCTTTAATAAGATCCACACCTAAAAGCGTATTAGGCAACCCTAACTGCTCCATAACCCCAGCAACAGTAGAACCAGACCCCATCACATAAAAGGTATCCGGCTCCATTCGTTCAATAATATCAGCTGCTATATCATCAAGGACTAACTCTTCAGATTCCTTACCGCCATTTTTGACCTGTTGCAGATAACGATGCTCTTGAGGGACCAACAGATCACCATAATATTTGGCGCGAACACGCCCTTCACGGAACGCCACTTCATCTATATCGCGCACCTCTTGGTCACCTAATGTGACTAACTCACCTTTAACTAACATGGCAATAATTTCGCCCGCTGCTTTCGGCGTTACCGCATAAACCCCTGAATGGATCTTAACGCCAGCGGGAATACCTAACACAGGCACGTCCTCTGCAATCGCTGCACAAATATTACGTGCGGTGCCATCTCCACCGGCAAATAGAACAATATCCACACCCTGATTAACAAGATCTTGTGCGGCCTGGATAGTGTCCTCTGCAGACGTATTACCCGTTTGAATCTCACCGATAACTTGAGGAATAAAGCCCGCCTGACGGGCAACGGTTTCGCCCATTTCAGCGGGATAGGTCACTAGCTCTATATCTAAACCTTTGAGTACCTCAAGGGCTTGCAGTGTTCTTAAACCCGCTTTAGGTTCCGCACCTAAAGCTAAGGCTTCACGCGCGGTTTCTTCACCGTCACTACCTTTTAACGCGACACTACCGCCGACACCGGCCAAAGGGTTAATGATCAGGCCAAGCTTAAACACTTAAGATCTCCAAATTACCCGTTTCAATTAAAAACTGTTGGTATACAAAACCCGCTAAAATTAGATGGGTATCATCATCCAAATCTAAAAACTCTAGTCCATGACTTACTACTGTACTGACACTTCCCTCTTGGGGTTGCACACTACGTATGAGCGCCGTTGTTAAAATAACCTGATCTACACCCGCCACAGAAAAACGGGTTGTCATAAACAGCTTATCGCCCTGCTTACCTAAAGCTACAGGTGCATCAACACAAGCACCACTCAAGCTAATATCAGTGCAATAAGCATTAATAGGCCAGTCATGCCTTAGCCCTTTACCTTGCTCAAATTCATCAATTGAAACCAACAAATTAACAGGAACCCGTGTGTGACTACGGATACGTCTAACTTCTGTCGTTTTTGGATATTCTAAATGCCAATAAGCAAAAGGCGAGGTTTGAATTTTCAGGATCCGAGCACTGAATGCACAGATAAAATTGCCGGTCATCAAGCGAACGGTCACTTGTGCTCCGGCATTAACGACTGAGCTTTTCGGCGCTGAGACCATTAAACTACCGTTTTCACGGTAGCCTAATAACTGAACAGAATAGCGGGCACGCGGCGCACGGGTTTCAATCTGAACTTTCTCGCCTATACGTGGATTAAGTTCAGCTAGCGAGCGCGATGTATCAAGTGATTCTAATGCTTTTGTCATTAAAGTGTTTCTTAGTCTCTCTAATAGATGACGAGGACGTTAAGTAAATAACTTAAGTGAGTTAACCTTTAGCGGCTAACTTGAAACCTATAGCCTCAATTTGATCTGGGTCCTTTGCACCCGCAACATTAAGCGCAGAAAACTCTCGTCTTGCACGGTACTGTTTTCGCAATTGATCAAAGGCCTGTTTTTGCTCCGCTTCGGGTAACGTCAGAGTATGTCGCAGCATATAATCATCAATGCGCGGGTCATACACTTTTTCCATCAACTCCAATATGCTCAGATCCCCCTGCTCGACACAGGCTAACTCAGACTGAGGTAAAAACGCTTCGAGTGATTCTTCGCAAGGCTGATCCAAATACTCACACAAGGCTTGATAAAGCATAAATGTGCCACGAATTTTACCATCAAAGCTATAACCGGCAATATGTGGTGACACAATAGCGCAACGCTCAGCTAACGCGGCATTAACTGCCGGCTCATGTTCCCATACATCAAGGATAAATGTGAGCCCTGGGCGCTTTTTCCCTATATCTAGCAAGGCTCGATTATCAATTACGGGGCCACGCCCTGCATTCAAAACGATAGCATGATCTTGAATCATCCCTAGCTCAAGATCAGAAATCAAATGCTCTGTTGGGTGCTCGCCCTCTTGCGTAAGCGGCGTATGCAAACAGATAACATCCGCTTGTTTTAACAAACTATGCAAAGGAATAAAGCCCTCTTCTGAACTCGCTCTAGGAGGATCATTAACAAGCACTTTATAACCCAGTGCTTGTAAACGTCGCTGTAAACGTCCTCCGACATTTCCTACGCCAACAATGCCATAAGTTCTGTCTTTAGGATCAAAGCCTTGCCATTCAGCAGTAAGAAACAAACAACTCAGCACATATTCCACGACAGCATCAGCATTACAGCCCGGCGCATTACTAAAAGCTATACCTTTACTCTCCAGATACTGCTGATCAATATGATCAGTACCTATAGTTGCCGTGCCGACAAACTTAACCGGACTTGAGGCTAAAAGCGCTTCGTTAACTTGTGTAATTGAACGGACAAGCAGTACATCAATATCATGTAAATCCTTAGGCGATAAATCTCGGCCGGGCTTCAGAATAACCTTACCAAAACGAGAAAAAATGGCCTCAGCTTGAGGCATATTTTCATCCGCTAAAATATTTAGTTTTCTGTTACGCAATTTATCAATCTCCAGACTTTACAAACAGGCTCAGTTCAGGCTCAATTCGCGGTTTTAAATTACATACATGAACAAAAATAGTGGCTCAAGCCACTTATATTGATTGGATCTCACGCACTTGATCATTCGTTGGAAAAAACATCAGGAATATTACATTGTAAGAATGTACCAAGACCTGATCGGCGATTGGGTTGTCAGCCAAAGCTGGGGCAACAACGCCGAGAATACAAGTGCCTGCAACCAGACAGTTAGTACATCATATCAAGATGCACGACTGATCGTCAGGGAAATTCGAAAACAACTCAAGAGCCAAGGATTTCGCCATGTTGCTCGTCAAGAAACCCAATTAGGGTTTGAATTCGATCACTAAGCGAGTATCTCTAAAAAAGTCGATCTAAAACAAGCGCCTGACATTTCCTCTATCTAATACTCCTGATCCAAACAGCCAATACCAAAGTAGAGCATTTACAGATAATGCCTAATGCTATATTCCATATACGTCATTGTTTTATTAGCAATAAATAATATCTATCCACTAAGCTACTAAGGAAAGTACATGAACGGTTCCTTGTTTGGTTTTTACACTAAAAGTTTTTTATCCGCTCTAGTTATTACTGGATTAGCTGCTGGTGCTGCTTTTGCCACAGGAGCGGATAACCGATCGTTAATAGCTTTAACTTGTAGCGCGCTTTTAGCCTCCCTAACGTCCATATTAGTTATACACAAAATTTTATTAGGGCCTATAGCAAATGAAATAACGCACGCAAAAGAGGCTAAATTTGATCAATTAACACTTCTACCTTATTTTTTTGGTGACTTTTTTACAAAGCTAGCAAATACCGAAAATATCAGCGGTAAACTATCCAGCAGCGCAAATGCTAATGCAATTTCGGCCGCGGAGGTATCCTTCTCGGCGGATACTCTTAAAGCTCAGCTCGACAACCAAGTGCAAGAGGTAGCACAAATAGCCAGTAACGCTGAAGAGATGACAGTGACTGTACAGCAATCGGAACAACAAGCTGAACTGGCAGCTCAGATGGCTATCCAAGCGAAAGAGACAGGAGCAGAAGGACAACAAGCATTAACCGCAGCGATGGTAGATATTCGAGAATTAAACGCCCAAGCCACAGAAACCTTAGTATTAATTGAGCAACTCAACGAAAAATCACAAAAAATACAAGATGTGACCCGAGTGATCGAAGAGATTGCCGAACAAACCAACCTGCTTGCCCTTAACGCAGCAATAGAAGCCGCTCGAGCAGGTGATCATGGCCGCGGCTTTGCCGTAGTCGCTGATGAAGTAAGGCAGTTAGCCTCACGTACAGGCAGTGCAACAGGCGAGGTAGAACTGATCGTTGATGAAATACGTTCAGAAACCCAGCAGGTGGTTAATCGTATTCAAACCCTTTCGAGTAATGTCGAAAGCGGCACCATCGCCATGGAAAAAATTAGCGATCAGTTAGGCGGCATTTCAGAACAATCATCAAATGTTGAGCAGCAAATTTCCACCATCGCCGAAGGCGCAAGAAACAACCGGCAGAATCTTGAGGTCATCTTTAACTCACTGCAAAATGTTCGCCATGAGTTAGAAGGAAGCGATACTGAAGTCTCTCAACTAGCAACACAGGCAGCCTCTTTAATGGAAGCGGCTGAAAAATCTAATTCCATTTTAGCCACCGCCTCAGAACAGAATTATCACCAACCCTTTTTCCATATTGCACGAGACACTGCAAACCGAGTTTCGGCGGCCTTTGAGCAAGCTATATCTCAAGACCAAATATCTGAGTCAGCACTATTTGATCACACCTACACCCCTGTGGAAGGTTCAAACCCTCAAAAACACACTACTCCATTTGATCAATTAACCGACAAGATCCTACCTAACATCCAAGAGCCTGCGCTGAACAGCCATGAGAAACTGATCTACGCAATTGCTACGGATATTAATGGCTACATTCCCACCCATAATAATCAGTTTGCTCACCCTTTATCGGGCGATTATGAAACCGATCTGGTAAAAAGCCGTAGCAAACGCATCTTTAATGATAGAACCGGCGCCCGCTGTGGGGCCCATACCGATACGATGCTGCTACAAACTTACAAACGCGACACTGGTGAAATTATGCATGATCTATCCGTGCCAATCTTTGTTAACGGCAAGCATTGGGGCGGAGTACGTATAGGCTATAAACCGGATCAACATTAAATCAAGGCATAGATCAACGAAACCGCTGTTGGCCTTAGGTCACAGCGGTTTTTTAAATTCTCTAGTGGTTTAATTGAGCATTCAGCCCCTTATAATAAAGTTAATATATTAAACACTAATAAAAAATACGCTACGCAGCGGAACAGGATGGAAGATGAGTAAATTTACCTACGCAGAGATGCCCAATAAAGAAGGCTTTTTTGGTGAGTTTGGTGGCCAAGAGATACCACCTGAACTTAAGCAGATTATGGATGAGATTAACGATGCTTATGAAGAGATTCGGCAGATGCCTGAATTTCAAGCAGAACTTGATCTGCTATTCGCTGACTATGTAGGTCGTCCAAGCCCTATCTACCATGCAAAACGCTTAAGCGAAAAGCTAGGTGGCGCACAAATCTATTTAAAACGTGAAGACCTAAATCATACTGGCGCTCATAAAATTAATCACTGCCTAGGTGAAGCCCTACTCGCTAAATTTATGGGTAAAACTAAAGTGATCGCTGAAACCGGTGCAGGTCAACACGGCGTCGCACTCGCAACAGCCTGCGCCCTTGTCGGTATTCCCTGTGAAATACATATGGGCCAAGTGGATATAGAGAAAGAACACCCTAACGTCACCAAAATGAAGATTTTAGGCTGTACATTAATCCCCGTTACCCGTGGCACCGCCACTTTGAAAGATGCCGTCGACAGCGCATTTGAAGAGTACCTAAAAGATCCGGTAAACTTTATCTATGCCATAGGCTCAGTGGTTGGCCCTCATCCTTTCCCTAAAATGGTCAGGGATTTTCAGAGTATTATTGGTACAGAAGCCCGCGAACAGTTCCAAGCAAAAACCAATCACCTACCCGACTATGTCACCGCCTGTGTCGGTGGTGGCTCTAATGCCATCGGTATGTTTAGCGCCTTTCTTAACGATGAAAGCGTCAATCTTGTGGGGATCGAGCCTGCCGGTAAAGGGCTTGATACCCAAGAACACTCAGCCACACTTACACTCGGTAAACCTAGCACCCTACACGGCATGAAATGCTACGTACTAGAAACCGAAGATGGCGAACCTATGCCAGTCCATTCCATCGCATCTGGACTCGACTATCCTGGTGTAGGCCCACAGCACAGCTACTTAAAAGACTTAGGCCGCGTACAGTATGAAACCGCTTCGGACCAAGAATGCTTAGATGCCTTTATGGAACTCTCTCGTATAGAGGGCATCATCCCCGCCTTAGAAAGCTCCCATGCGGTCGCGTGGGCTATGCGTAAAGCACCGACCCTTTCAAAAGATCAAACAATTTTAGTCAACCTATCGGGCCGTGGCGATAAAGATGCTGATTACGTAGCCGAGAAATTAGGGCTGTAAGCTCTGAAATAAAAAGAAAGGATTAGATCCTATGTATCAACCAGTTACTGATTGACGATAGATCTAGTTCTTTCTACCTTCCTGCCAAACCTTTCTACACATTTGCGCGTTGCCTATAAGCATTAACACTTCACCTAATTACGCCTTTAAATTAATTGATAGGTTATTGCTATTGCCCTATTAAAAACAATCAATTTAATCTATTTCATCCAGTCATGCATCATAGATCTCGTTCCCAAGCAGATAGCTTGCCCACATATTTAACGACTGGAGTTACCACAATGATTAATACAACTATCAAGCCTTTCTCAGCAACTGCCTTTAAACAAGGTGAATTCGTCGAGATCACTGAAGCGGATGTTATCGGTAAATGGGCTGTTTTCTTTTTCTACCCAGCAGATTTCACATTTGTATGTCCAACTGAGCTAGAAGATCTTGCTAGCAAATATGAAGAGCTTCAGAAAATGGGTGTTGAAGTGTTTTCTGTCTCTACTGATACACACTTCTGCCACAAAGCATGGCACGACACGTCTGATGCTATCGGCACTATTAACTACTACATGGTAGGCGATCAAACAGCCACTATTACTAGCAACTTCGGTGTACTACGTGAAGGCCAAGGCCTAGCTGACCGTGCAACTTTCTTAATCGATCCAGAAGGTGTAATTCAGGCGATGGAGATTACTGCGGAAGGTATTGGTCGTGATGCAGATGATCTGATGCGCAAAATTAAAGCGGCTCAGTATGTTGCAGCTCACCCTGGTGAAGTATGCCCAGCTAAATGGAAAGAAGGTGAAGCAACATTGGCTCCTTCTCTTGATCTAGTCGGCAAAATCTAATCCGACACCGGTAATGGGCGCCTTTACCTAAGGCCTGCCATAACCAAAGAGAGAGAGACACCCACCATCGACGTGAACAAGCCTGTTGATGGTGGGAACGCCACACTCACATATTTTTAACTCAATTCAATCCGGACGGTGATTTATGTTAGATAGCAACATGAAACAACAACTGGGCACCTACCTTCAGAAGATCGATAATCCGATTGAGTTGACGGTGTCTACCAACGAAACACCAAAATCTAAAGAGCTGGAAACACTCGCACGAGAAATTGCTGAGATTTCAGACAAGATAACCTTGACCATTAAAACCGATGATACAGGCCGTGTGCCGCGTATGGCGGTGGGTCCGCAAGGTGAAACAGCACGCGTAACCTTTGCTGGTGTACCTATGGGTCATGAGTTCACCTCATTGGTCTTAGCTTTACTACAAGCGGGTGGTTACCCAAGTAAGGAAGAGGCTGGGCTACAGGCACAGGCGAAAAGTCTATCTAAGACGTTAAATTTTGAGGTATATATCTCGCTGTCATGCCATAACTGTCCCGATGTGGTTCAGGCGATTAACCTGATGGCGGTTCTCAATCCGAATATCACCGCCACCATGATTGATGGCGGTGTCTTCCCTAAAGAAGTGGAAGAACAAGGCATTATGGCAGTACCGACTCTTCTACTAAACGGCGAACCTTTCGGTAATGGCCGCATGACCTTAGAAGAAATTCTTAATAAGGTTGATGATAGTGCCGAGGAAAAACAAGCCGCAGAACTAAACGCCAAAGCACCTTTTGATGTATTAGTCGTCGGGGGTGGCCCTGCGGGGGCATCAGCCGCTATTTATACTGCGCGTAAAGGTATTCGCACCGGTATTGTTGCTGACCGCTTTGGTGGTCAGGTGATGGATACCATGGCTATCGAAAACTTCATATCGGTTAAAGCCACCGACGGCCCTCGACTCGTAGCCGGATTAGAAGAACACGTTAAAGAATACGATATAGACGTAATGACCAACCAACGGGCGGTGAAGGTTCTCGATATTGCCGGTGAAGATGGCAAACAGATCAAACAAGTGACGCTAGAAAACGGTGCTGTTCTCACCGCTAAATCGGTCATTTTAGCGACCGGCGCACGCTGGCGCGAAATGAATGTACCGGGTGAAGAGCAGTACAAAACTAAAGGGGTCGCTTTCTGCCCTCACTGTGATGGTCCGCTCTTCAAAGGCAAACCTGTCGCTGTGATTGGTGGGGGTAACTCCGGCATCGAAGCAGCTATAGATCTTGCTGGTATTGTTGAGCATGTAACCGTTCTGGAGTTCGCCGATACCTTGCGTGCCGATGCGGTATTAGTTCAAAAAGCGCAATCGTTGCCAAACATTACTATCATTAAAGATGCGATGACCACTGAGGTGCTTGGTGATGGTAACAAAGTAATAGGGCTGAGCTATAAAGACCGCAAAACCGATCAAAGTCATGTAGTTGATGTTGCCGGTATTTTCGTCCAAATTGGTTTAGTACCTAACAGCGACTTTTTGAAGAACACCCTTGAATTAAGTGATCGAGGTGAGATCGTGATTGATAGCCGCGGTCAAACAAGCTTACCCGGTGTTTTTGCTGCAGGCGATGTTACAACAGTGCCGTTTAAGCAGATCATTATCTCCATGGGCGCGGGTGCAACCGCAGCTCTCGGCGCGTTTGATTACCTGATCCGCAACTAATTAACGCCCTTAGCTAAATCCATAAAAAAACCACCGTATCGCTACGGTGGTTTTTATCTGTGTAACGCGACTTAACGTAAATATTTATCACCTAATTTAAGCTTGATTAGTATTTATAATATTACGTAGCACTAAGCGTTTAACCATATTATTAATGAGGAACCAAGCCAGCGCATAGCCCCAAACCGTTAGCGCCATCGACCAACCAATAGGCTCAACGAACCATCCGTAAACAGCAGCGAATGTTCCAACCACTTGAGTCAGCTCTGTTGTGATAAAGAGTTTAAGGCTCGGAAATGGACGATCCCAAAAATGACCATTATTACGGGTCAAGTAAATGGTCAGATGCCCTGCAACCAGTAATTTAAGAAAAATCAATGTTTGAATGGTCGGACGTGGTAACTCCCAAATTGATTCAGCAATCCAGAACAGACCAAAACTAGAGATAACCCCCAATATACCGAGAACACTCGAAAGAACCAGAACTCTATGCATATCCCAGCGCACAGGATGCGGCGCAGGCTTAGCGTTATCATAAGCGATCATCATGATCGGGAAATCATTGAGTAGCGCCAGCAATACAATCATCGCTGCCGTCACTGGATAAAAATCGAAAACAAGAATGGAGAGCGTCATAAACAGCAAAACGCGAACCGTTTCACTGATACGGAAAATAGCGTAGGCGGTCATGCGCTCAAAAATGCGTCTCGCCTCCTCCACTGCACTGCGAATCACGCCTAAACCCGGCTCAGTTAATACTAAGTCAGCTGCGGCCCGTGCTGCATCCGTTGCACCGCTGACCGCAATCCCTACATCCGCTTGACGTAGTGCTGGGGCGTCATTTACACCGTCGCCGGTCATGCCCACTAAGTGATCGCTGGACTGTAAAGTTTGCACTATCTCGAATTTATGTTCAGGAAAAACCTGAGCATAACCATCACGCTCAAGGATCTCGCTTGCCGTCATTTTATGCTCTTTAGAAAATGCCTTGTCAGCGGTGATGAAATTACTACCTATACCTAACTTTCCAGCAATCTGTCGAGCGATAGCAATATGATCACCTGTGACCATTTTAACCGCTACACCTAACCTCCTAAGTGCAGAAATTGTAGTCGCACTATCCTCACGGGGTGGATCATAAAGGGGTAACAAACCTAGCACTTGCGCTGGCTGATCGCCTATACGTTCAGCTACCGCCAGAGCGCGATAACCATCCGCTGCCAATGTGTCAATCTGCTTTTCTACCGCGGCTTGCGCCTCGGCCGAGGCCAGCGCCCAAGCTAAGATAGATTGTGGTGCCCCTTTAGCTATATAACGTTTTTCACCCTCCAGCGTTACCTCTACCTCAGCAATTTTGCTCACGGGATTGAACGGCGTGAAGAGATCAACCTTAGCCTTATCTAAATTTTCGGCATGATCTAGGGCGCTAAGAATAGAGCTATCGATCGGATCATTACTCTCTGGCTCACAGGCTAGCGCGGCGGCGAATAACACCTGCTCCGTCTCTTTTGCTTCGACCAACGCCGGCGTTCCCACCACCAATCGGTTTTGGGTCAAAGTTCCCGTTTTATCTGAGCAGAGCACATCAATCCCCGCCAACTCTTCAATCGCAGCTAAATGGGAGACAATGGAGCCTAAGCGACTTAATGTCATTGCACCAACGGCTAAAGTAACCGACAACACAGCGGGCAGTGCCACGGGAATCGCAGCGATCGTTAAGATAAGCGAAAATTGTAGGGTTTCAAGCAGTGGATCACCCCGGAACCAACCGTAGGTAAGAATCACGGCAACCAATACCAATGTCGCTACGATTAAGGCGTTACCAATTTTTAACACCGCCTGCTGAAAGTGTGACGGTGCGCCTGCCTGCTCGACCAATGCAGCCGTTTTACCAAAATAGGTTCGCATTCCTGTCGCTGTTACGACAGCGGTCATCTCACCAAGGCGTACGATGGAACCAGAATAAGCCACATCCTTAGCATTTTTTTCGACGGGTAATGATTCACCCGTCAAAGCGGACTGATCAATGGAAAGGCCTGCGCCTTTTAATAACTCAACATCAGCGGGCACCACATCACCCAGCTTTAGGTGGATAAGATCACCCGGAACAAGCTCACGCGCAGGAAGATCATGCCAACTGCCATCACGCAGTACCCGCGCTGAAGTAGCGAGTTTTTTCTTTAAGAGTTCAACTGCATTATCCGCTTTACGCTCCTGCCAAAAGGCGACCCCGGCGTTCACAGCTAACATAGTTAGAATAATCAAAAAGTCAGGCCAGTCCTGAGCCAGTGCAGAGAGTACGGCCGCCGCTTCAATCATCCAAGGGATAGGCCCCCAGAAATAAGAGAGGATTTTCCGTAACGCGCTCTCTTTCTGTTCGATAATTTCGTTAGCACCCTGCTCAGTTAACCGCAGCTCGGCTTCCTTAGATGTGAGCCCACTATTAACTTGATCGGATTCAGAAGCAGTATGCAGATCATTAAGCATGATTCATCCCCTTAGTCTTGCAAAACATAAGTACCCGGTGCATCACAAATCGGCTTTATTTCCGCATTAAAGGAGGGCTCAATTAAATCACCAGAGCGTTCCTTCAACCAATCGGCTAATTCAGGCCACCAAGATCCATCTTGTGTTTCATGCTCAGCAAACCATGTATCAGGATCTTGATAACGATCGGCATGTTTACGTGTCGCTATGCGATAACGGCGACGGGGGTGACCCGGCTCAGAAACAATACCGGCATTGTGCCCTCCACTGGTCAATAGGAAAGTCACATCGGTATCAGCAAGAAGGTGAAGTTTATAAACCGAACGCCAAGGAGCCACATGATCTCGTTCAGTGCCGACTGCAAAAATAGGGACTCTAATATCAGAAACTGCAATTGGCCGGCTATCGACAATATATCGGCCTTCAGCCAGTGCATTATTTAAGAAAAGTTGACGAAGATACTGGGAATGCATCTGGTAAGGCATACGAGTAGCATCACTGTTCCACGCCATTAGGTCATTCATCTTAGCCCGTTTACCCATCAGGTAATCATGCACCATACGTGACCAGATCAGATCGTTGGAACGCAGTAGTTGGAAAGCTCCAGCCATCTGCTTAGTATCTAAGTAGCCTTGCTCCCACATCATATCTTCTAAAAAGGTAACTTGGCTCTCATTGATAAACAGCATCAATTCACCCGCTTCGGTAAAATCCGTTTGGGCAGCAAATAAAGAAAGACTTTTAAACCGTTCATCACCATCACGTGCCATCGCTGCAGCGGCAATAGAAAGTAATGTTCCCCCGAGACAGTAACCTACCCCATGAACAGGTTGGCCTCCTGTAATCTTATCTATATGCGCTAATGCATTCATAATACCGAGGGTACGATAATCATCCATACCGAGATCACGATCATCATGGTCTGGATTTTTCCAAGACACCATAAATACAGTGAAGCCCTGTTCTGTCAGATACTTAACGAGGGAATTCCCTGGTGAAAGATCAAGAATGTAATACTTCATGATCCATGCTGGGACGATAAGAATAGGCTCAGGATGAACTTTTTCAGTCACTGCATCATACTGAATCAATTCTATTAAGCGATTACGATAAACCACCTTGCCCGGCGTAATCCCGAGATTTTTGCCGACTTGAAACCCTTCTGTGCCCGCTGGTTTTTGATCATTAAGCATGCGCTGTAGGTCATCTAGGAAGTTTTGCATTCCCCGCTGTAAGTTCTGCCCGCCCTCTTTTTGTGTTTGTTCCAGCAATTCAGGATTGGTCAACAGATAGTTGGAGGGAGAGAAAAGATCTAAGATTTGTCGCGTTGCGAACTCAACCACATTTTCATGCTGCGGAGTAACCCCCCGTACACCCGTTGTTGCGTTGTACCACCATTGCTGGTTTAACAAAAAAGATTGGTAAAAGAGATTGTAGGGCCATTTCTGCCACGCCTCTCCACTAAACCTTTTGTCTTGAGGTAATGGATCGATACAGGGACAAGGAGATGCCGCTTCAGGATTAACGCCCGGCGCACAAAAACCTGCATAATTTGCCAGACGTATGGCTTTTTTAAGCGCTTTTTCAAACAGTTGAATCTGCTTGCCCGGTGCTGTAACAAGATGAGCCGCCCAGTCAGTATAAGCCGCGGATAAGCCGCTCGGAGAAAGCCCCCCCGTAAAACGCGCTATAGATGCGTTAACACTCTTATCTAGCGTCTCTTGAAAAGAAAGTGGATAGTATGAATCTTTACCCAACAGTTGAGTAAAATAATCTGTAGGGCCTTTATGAGCAAAGCTAGCATGACAAGCAGTACTTGCCTCCCCTTGCTCTTTTGCCTTAACTTCACCTGCCTGATCGGTCTGATTACTACCAGACTGCTCTAACCCGTGCGATTCCATCTTAAATCCCTCTTATATCTTATGGAACATTCTGCTCTCTATATGCTAAGAGTATAGTCAAAATGCTGCAGCGCGACATTGAGCGAGATTAATTTTATAGCTGTTTCTTATCCAATTTTAGAGAAGTTTATTGTGCATCGCATCATTCAATCTATTGCAGATTAACGACTAACAGCGATGGAACGTCTAAATAACCCAAGACTAGCACTAAAAAAGATACTACCTAGACCTATCATAATCAGCAGTTGGGGCCAAATAATTGTGATATCAGCGCCACGGAAGATCACTGCCTGAGCAAATGACATATAGTGACGGGAAGGTAAGAACCAAGTCACCGGCTGGATAATTTCAGGCTGACTCTCAATTGGCGTTAGACCACCGGAAAGCATAGTTATAGGTATGATCACCATAATCATCAACAACGCAAACTGCGCCATAGTACGCGCTATAGTGCCTAAGAAAATGCCTATAGCGGCAGCAGCAAATAGATAAATAGTTGTCCCTCCCACCAGCAGAAAACGGGATCCACTAATCGGTACATCCAGAATGGTTTCTACAACGATGAGCATAGACAGAGAAAAGGCAACAAGAATAATGAGTCCATTAGCTAAAACCTTAGACATCACGATCTGAAACGAGCTTAGCGGCATTACCAATAGGTGCTCGATAGTGCCATGTTCACGCTCACGCAACAGTGCGGCCCCAGTGAGTATAATGGTAATCATAGATATCTGATTAATCAGTGCATTAATCGCGCCAAACCACATACCTGTACCATTGGGATTAAAAGCGCGGCGCTGGACTAACGTCACGGGATAAGCTGTTGTTTCATCAGAACGGTTGATAAAGTGATTAACCTCATCAACAACAATGTTTTGAATATAACTGTTACCTAAACTGGCTTGAGTCACCGCCGTGGCATCAATATCGATCTGAACACTAGGCTGGCGGCCTCGGCGTACATCTTCCTCAAATTGTGGAGGGATTTGGACAACAAACATAAACCGATCCAGATCCATAGACGCATCAATCTCAGCAGGCGAGATAAGTTCGGGCGTTTTAAAATAAGGCGGATAAAGGGCGTTTGCAATAGCACGCGAAAGTGTCGAATGATCTTCATCAACGATCGCAATAGAGGCATTATTAACTGATTCACTGGTCGCTGTAGCTTGCGAATAGATTGCTAAACTAAACGAATAGATGATCAGTATGACCATCACTAGATCACTAAAAACGCTACGCAGCTCTTTAATACCAAGCCAGAAGATATTGATCCAAGTTTTCATCTTCAGGCCTCCTGCTTTTTCAAAAATGTAGCCGCAATAATGACTAAAATCGGCCCAAACACAGCAAGTAGAAGAATATCCCCCATCAATTCAGAGAAACTTAACCCTTTAGTAAACGCGGCTACACTCAGGTGCATGTAATAGGTTGCGGGCCACAATAGACCGATTAGATGTCCGCCCCCCTCCATAGTAGAGGTCGGTTGAACTAAACCAGAGAAATTAATTGTCGGCATAATGGAGAGAATAGCCGTAGCAAAAACCGCCGCCACTTGAGATTTTGTAACAGTTGAGATCAATAAACCAAAGCTAGTCGCAGCAAAAATATAGAACAATGCTCCTAATGATAAACCTAATAGGCTCCCCTTCAGAGGCACATCCAGCAGAAACACCACCAGCAAGGTCAAAATAATAAAGTTGACCATACCAATAGCAATATAGGGCAATTGCTTACCGAGCAAGAATTCAAATCGGCTTGTTGGTGTGACATAAAAGTTGGTGATAGTACCGATCTCCTTCTCCCTTGCCATACTTACCGCCATCAAAATCGCTGGGAACAGTAATAACAACATAGCTGGAGTCTTCGGCCCCATAGAGTAGATGGTCTCGAAAGAAGGGTTATAACGATAGCGTGGCTCAAGCGTGACTTTTGAGACCGCACTTGCATCAACACCTGCATTCGTCGCTAATTGCGTCAGATAATGAATATGTGCACCGCTGACATAACCGGCAATAGTGCCTGCTCGAGTGGTATTAGCGCCATCGATCCACGCTGAAACACTCGGTGCTTCTCCTTTTTTAAGGTCGCGACCGAAGCCCGGTGGGATCTCTATAGCTAAGGTAATATCATTGGACTTCAACCGCCGTTCAAGCTCATCTTTACTGGTTAACGCCGGTTGTTCACTAAAATAACGCGAGCCTTCAAAGTTACTCAGATATTCACGACTTTCCGGGGTTTTATCATTATCGAGTGCAGCATAAGTTAAATCTTCAACATCCAATGAGATGCCATACGCGATAACAATCAACAACAGAGAGCTACCAAGAAAGGCAAACGCCATACGCACTGGATCTCGCATCACCTCCATAATTTCGCGATAGCTATATGCAAGCAGCCTGTTTAGACTAAACCCTTGTTTTTTTGTCTCTGACGACTGAGGGAGCTGAACATCGCTCAACCCTACAGCGGTTTCAGCTAGTGAGGTGGCTGGAATAGCACTATCATTATTCGCTTCATCACTCTTATCACCGATCGCGTCTTCAAGGTAACCAATAAAAGCCTCCTCTAACGAAGCAGCTCCTTTTGCCTCAACCAAGTGCTTGGGCTCATCATAAACCAGTACCCGCCCTGCATGCATAAGTGATATACGATCACAGCGCAGCGCTTCGTTCATAAAATGGGTGGAGATAAAGATTGTTACTTTGTCTTTCCGTGAGAGCTCAACCAACAACTCCCAAAACCCATCTCGCGCAATAGGATCTACACCCGATGTAGGCTCATCGAGAATCAGCATCTCCGGCTCATGGATAACTGCAACCGCTAAAGAAAGGCGCTGACGAATACCTAAAGGTAAGGATGATGCCAATACACCCAGATGTTCACGCAAACTAAAACGTTCAACAAGGGTATTAATACGCTCAGCGGTTTTCTCCGGCGTTAAATGGAATAAGCGGGCATGTAATTTTAGGTTTTGCTCGACACTCAATTCACCGTAAAGGGAGAATGCCTGAGTCATAAAACCAACACGTTTGCGGGTTTCCAGATCATCCGCATTAACAGAATGACCAAACAGATAGGCCTCGCCTTCTGAAACTGGCAACAATCCTGTTAACATTTTCATCGTCGTTGTTTTACCGCAACCGTTTGAGCCAAGAAAGCCAAAAATCTCACCCGCTTGTATCTCAAAGCTAACATTATCAACCGCAGTAAAATTCCCAAAACGGCGGGTCAAATTTTTAGCGACAATCGCGGGCTCCCCACCCTTTTCTTCTAAAGGTGGAATAACCAATTCACTCATGTCACCACGTTTACTTTCAGGCAACAACCGCACAAACGCCGCTTCCAAATCCTCAGCGCCGGTTTTCTCTTTTAAACTCTCTGGCGTACCTGTATCAAGTACTTGACCGGCATCCATAGCCACCAGCCAATCAAAACCCTCTGCCTCATCCATATAGGCGGTGGAAACCAGTACACTCATTTTAGGACGTTCTTTACGAATGGTTGCGATCAATGCCCAAAACTGACGCCGAGATAGGGGGTCTACGCCCGTGGTAGGCTCATCTAATATTAGCAGATCAGGATCATGAATCAGCGAGCAGCAAAGACCCAATTTCTGTTTCATCCCCCCTGACAGCTTACCTGCAGGTCGGGAAAGGAAGGGATGTAGCCCCGTTGCTTTAGTTAATCGCTCAATGCGTGTTTTACGCTCACTTGTGCTTTGGCCAAAAAGCTTACCGAAGAAGTCGAGATTCTCTTCAACACTTAATTCTGCATACAGGTTTTTACCTAGCCCTTGGGGCATATAGGCAATCCCAGGGCCAACAGTTTTTCGATGATCGACCGAAGTCATATCACCGCCCAGCACCTCAAGATGCCCCTTTTGCAATTTACGCGCGCCAGAGATCAGCCCCATCAAAGTCGACTTACCAACACCGTCGGGACCCAATAAACCGACCATTAAACCAGAAGGAATATCCAGCGTTATATTATCAACGGCATGAACCTTTTTGTAGCTATGTGTAACACCCTGAATACGAGCGATCGGACGATCCTGTTCAGCCATAGTTGGCACCCGCTAGTGGTTACTAATGTTATCTGGATTAATTTTTGCTGGAAGCTTCTGGAGGAATGCTGGCCACTCAGGTAGCGCTTCGCCCGGTAGTGGAGCAAGCTGAATATAAGCTACACCTCGCACCCCTGTTTTTACACGGTCTATATACGCCTGTACTAGAGTTTCAGGCACGCGCACTTTGACACGAAACATGAGCTTTTCTCGCTCACTCGCTGTCTCCACCTCTTTTGGTGTAAATTGGGATTCGGGGGAAACAAAGCTAACCCTTGCTGGAATCGCTACATCAAGAATATCTAGCTTCACCCGCGCCTCAGCACCGATAGAAACACGATGAGCCTGAGATGAGGGCAGAAAGGTCTCCATATAAACATCAGCAAGATTCACTAGTGTTAACACTTTACCACCACTGCCTAATACTTCACCGGGTTCCGCAAGGCGATACAATACTCGTCCTAAACTTGGCGCGACTAAGACGGCATCATCAATCTGTGTCTGGATTCCCTGTGCATCTGCCCGTGCCGCATCAACATTACGTTCCTGCGATACCAATGTGGCATTAGCTGCATTCAGATTTGCCTTAGCAACAGCGACCTCACTTACACGGGTGTCATAAGACTCTTTACTGGTATGACCTTTTTTCACCAGTTCCCGCGCGCGACTCAGTTCCTGTTCGGCAAGAATAAGCTTAGCCTTAGCTTGTGCAATAGATGCCTCTGCCGCTGCTACTTGGCTTTCGGCACTCGCAATGACCGCCTCTGCACGTAACAATTGAGCATGCAGTTGAGCAGTATCAATCGTTGCAACGACTTGCCCTTTCTCAACAAGGTCGCCCTCTTTCGCAGAGATCGTTTCTACACGCCCAGCGATTTTTGTTGATATATCAATCTGTACCGCTTCAATACGTCCATTCCCCGAAGCGAGACCTTCCGGCAGTTCAGGTGCTTGAAGGTTCTGCCATAGGAGCCAGCCGCCTACAGTGGCAAGTATTAAAACCACAACAATTATTACTCGCTTCACGTCTTTCTCCATTATCCAAAATTCGTCAACAAATCATTATTAAATCGTTGTACCTAGTTATTACAAACAGCACTAGTCCTGTTATTAACAACACTATGTTCCATCTCGGCATATTTGATCATCAGGGAGAGGCACGTAGATCAGCCAACAATCAGACCTATACGTACGGTGACTTCACATGTCGTTTAAACAAAAAGTTAACTTAATCCTAAAGTAGTATCGAACAAACCGGCTGAAATTTCCTTGATGTCAATCACCTAGGTATAGAACAGGAACGACATCACTAAAATTCAGAGGGGGCTATTCGGGCAAGTAACGCAACGAGGTCGCATAAATCTAGTCACATAAACCTATGTAATTACCCCACCGATCCAAAGCGGATAGTTAACATTAAATTAGCATACTGAAATATAAGACTCAAACCTTCATAAGGTATAAACACAGCATTGGTAACAGTGATATGCAGATAATTTTCTATTGCGGGGGACTCAAAATAAATCATTATGTTATATTATAATTATTTATTTCATTAGGACAGGTGATCGCAGTGGGTGCCACAGAGTCAGTAGACAGTAATACTTATTTAGAGCATTACCAGCATGAAAATAACTATGTAACAGGAGACTCTCCTGCAGCGATGACATCAATCTACGAAGAACAGGTCAATCTAGTTATTGTACAACGCTCACTACCTGATGAGATCGCGCTCTATTGCCAAGAACTAGTTCATAACAAACCACATTTTAATCTCCGCTCTGTGATCAACCATAAAACGGCGCTAGCGTCGCTAAAATCCTCACTACCTGATTTGGCAGGACAATCCGTATTTTTAGACGATCTCGTTTTGTTAGTAGAGATGTATAGCTGCTTGTTCGAGCTTGATGAGATAGGCCTACGATTACAAGTGTTAGATCGCGCTATGTGCCCCCGCTTCCATATAGATAAGTTAGGTTGTCGACTGGTGAGCACTTATCAAGGGCTAGGAACCGAATGGCTCAGCAATGACGATGTAGATCGTAGTAAACTTGGGGCTGGTAATATGGGCTTAAGCGATGATGTCTCGGGCCTATACTCCCAAGCAGCTGACATTCAGCAAGTAAACAAAGGTGATATTGTTCTACTAAAAGGCGAAGGCTGGTATAGCAATGAGGGTTTAGGAGCCGTTCATCGATCTCCTGCTGTAGCACCCGGTGAAAAACGCGTAGTGCTGACACTGGATTTTGCCTGAATAAAACGGCCTATCTGTTTCTAGATGACAGCAGTGGCATGATTCTGGGCGGAAAAGATAACCGCCCATTCGCTTTAAAAATATTTAACATCAAACCCTTACAAAAAATTCAGTGGGATTTTCAAATACTGTAAACCATTACTTTCCGCTTTTGGAAACTCCCCTGCTCGGATATTTACTTGTACAGAGGGGAACAAAAGCTGGGGCGAGTCTAAAGTTTTATCACGGCTATTACGTGCGCTGATAAATGCGGTTTCATCCACCTTATCGTTTATATGAATATTATGCTTACGCTGCTCTGCAACGGTTGTTACCGATTGATGTGTACGTGTAGCAGGCGGGTAGTCATGGCACATCATCAATTGGGTATCCTCAGGATAAGCAAGAATTCTACGAATTGAAGCATATAAGGTTTCTGCAGACCCTCCTGGGAAATCACATCGAGCAGTACCAACATCTGGCATAAATAAGGTATCACCCACAAAAATCATCTTTTCAGCTACGACATACGCAATATCAGCCGGTGTATGGCCGGGGGAATAAAGCGCCTTGCACTGAATAGATCCAATAGTAAATTCCTCATCCTGATCAAACAGGTAATCGAAATTAGCGACTAATTCATCATCAGATTCAGACACATTAAACAGTTTTGAGAAGCTATGGATCACTTGAGTGACCTGCTGACTAACCGCTATCCGTCCACCGACTTTACTTCTTATATAAGTTGCAGCAGAGAGGTGATCCGCATGGATATGGGTTTCAAGAATCCAGTCAACGTTAAGCTTCATCTGCTCAATAAATACGAGAATCTTATCCACAACGTCAGTATTCGTTTTACCTGAGTTAGCTTTGTACCCAAGTACTGAATCAATAACCGCACACTGACTACCTATACCTGAATGAATCACATAACTGAAGGTTGATGTAGTGCTATCAAAAAAGGGTTCTACTACAGGTGCCATTAATTAGCTCCAGAGGCTTGGTAAGAGATATGTATGAGGAAATTTTGCAAGTAGAATAAAGCGTTGTGTTATTAACTGGCCGGCAAGGAAAAAAGCCGGTACCCAACAAGTGGGTACCGACTATAAAACGCTAGTAGGTTTTGTACGGAAGGAATTTACCTGAAAGAACGACATTTACACGATCGCCTTTAGGATCTTCTTCGCGCTCAATATCCATAGAGAAGTCGATCGCGCTCATAATACCGTCACCAAACTCTTCATGGATCAACTCTTTAATCGTACTGCCGTACACGCTCACAATCTCATACCAGCGGTATAACAATGGGTCCGTTGGTACAGCGGTAGGTAACGAGCCTTTGTAGGGTGTAACTTGCAACCAAGCGATCGCTTCATCTGATAATTCAAATAGTTCACCTACTTTTTCAGCCTGCTCTTTGTCGAAGGTCATCTGGCCTAAACATGCAGCAGTAGTCCACTCTTTTGAAAGACCAATAGCTTCAGCCACAGAACTCCACTTAATACCTTTGCGCACTTTAGCGGACAAAATCAGTTGTGTTACTTCTTCGCGATTACTAATCATGTTGTCTTCCTTCAATAAAGATCGATGTCATTGTTTGCACAGCTGTATGTCATTACAACCCTGCTATAAAAGTTATGCAGCTTGAGTCTGTGAACCTGACCCCACTTTTAAATGGGCCACTAGCTGGTTCTCTATTGTTTGTTCCATAATCAAGGTTTCTGCATCTTCATAAATCAACGTCCAAGCTACATCAGCTACTGGTAGTCCATTTATCACCACTGGCAATGAGCGGGTTTTCAACCGCACTACCGGTGTACTGTGCTCATAGCCACGGCTATCGTGCTCAAGAATGGCATGGGCAATTGATTTAGCTTGGTGCTTGATCGGTTCAATAAAGCGACAGGGCGTACCTTGGATACTGATGCAGTCACCCAACGCATAGATATCGGGTTCACTCGTTTGCAACGTGTTCGTATCCACCTTAATACCTCGCTCAAAATCCAACCCCGCATGACGGGCAATACGGTTATCGGTCATAAGACCTGTTGCCGCTAAGACTTGATCAACGTCAAGTGTGCTACCTCGCTTAAAATGGATCTGCTTCTGTCCATTAGGTAACTCAGTAATCTCTGTAATTTCATCATTCCCCCTATAATCCACGCCTAAACGGGAAAGGCTTTCTGCCAAACGCTTAGAGGCTAAGGTGGGCAGTAAACCGGCTAACGGGAGGTCATTGCGATCCAATAATGCAACCTGATGTCCAGCGCGAATAAAATCTTCCGCGATTTCACAACCAATCATTCCTGCACCGACAATAGCGATCTTCTGGGGACCTTTTGCCAATGCTTGTTGCATACCAGACCAACTATTCAAATCATTCACTCGCCAACACAGACTAGGGGGTAGCTGCTTAGGCAGAGCCGGTTTAGCGCCCTGAGCTAATATTAATTTTGTATAGGTTAATGAGCCCCGAGTAGTACGTAACTGATTTAATTCAGGCGTAATACCCACAACAAAGGTGGATGATATGAGCTGCACACCTAAACGACGTGCGGCATCAATACCGGTTTCTTTGATCAGTGCTGCTTTATCTAAACCCCGACTAATAGCAACCGATAACTCAGGCTTGTGATAAATATCACCCTGACAAGCACTAACGAGCGTGATCGGCACCTGTTGATCAAGTTGACGAATCGCGTCAACAGCGGCCCAACCTGCCAGCCCTGCACCCACAACGACAATGCCTAGTTCACTGCTGAAATTTTCAGCTTGCTCGATAACTGCGGCTACTGGTTTTTCAAATAATTCAAAATCTGTTTTGGTAACACCGCAAAGAGGGCACTCCCAATCATCGGGTATATCTTCGAAACGGGTACCCGGTGCTAAACCACTATCTGGATCGCCCTTCTCTTCATCATAAATAAGGCCGCAGGCACGACAGAGATACTGTCTCCATTCTGGAAATTGGTTACTCATGCTGGTACCTCCTCTCGCATTTGCTTAGCCATTTCCCAGCGAAGGTGTTTAATGGCTGGTGTGACTATAGCGACGAAATGCGCTTCACGAATACGGCGTTGGGGAGCCGCGCTCATTAAATAACCTTTGGCACCTTGATGTAGCAGTGACGACTGGGAGGCTTTAAGGCATAACTCGGCCCCTTGAGAACGCACATCTAACACATCAAGGAAAAATTCTTTACTACCCTCATAAGGGGTTTTCGCTAATACCATCGTGCGGGCAACCAGGTCATCAAACTCAGCTTGCAGTTCATCTGGACGGTTGTGGAGGTATTGATTTACATGACCTAAGGTAGGTTCGACTGCCCTCATAGAGTCAATAGATCCCTGAATAATACCGGCTGCGATGCCTACCTGTAGTAGAACAAAAGCACCGCGAATACGTTGTATAAAAGGTCGTGCAGGATCAGCAATCATCTGATCTTCACTGACAAAATAATCGACGAGCGTAATAGCCCATGTACTTGTACCTTCCATGCCGGAAAACTCCGGACAGGCACGTAAACTTACCCGCTCATCTAAATCCAGTAGGAACATAATCTCGTGGGAACGACTGCCGTCACTATGGTCGACCGCAGCAACCGCGCCACAATATTGGCCTTTAGCTATATGACTCACCCAAGGCAAGGTGCCACTGACACTGTAACCACCGGGTACTTTTTTAGCTTTAAAGGCCATATTTTCAATACCGGCGAGGGCTTTCATCGGATTAGATAACCCTGTACCACCAAACGTTAGCCCCGCAGTATGATCACCAAGCCGTGCGAGCAAAGCGGGGTTACCTGATTGCTCCATATATAAGCCACATACATCATGGGCCCAGGTCAAGAAACCTGTAGCACCACAATGACGACTAATTTCACTCATCGCTGAAATCGATAAATCAAACCGGCAACCATGCTGATCTAAATGACCAGCATAAGCACCGGCCTGACCGAGGCTTGCCATGATATCGAGCGGGTAGTACCCCTCATCAATACGCTTAGCTGCTGGCGCAAGTTGTTGCTGCGCAGCCAAACCGACATCGGCAAGCACCTTGGCATCATCGGCCCAACGAGCTGTAGTAGCTGTAGGAGCTGTAATTGAAGAAACTGCAACGCTATTCATGGCATACCTCTCAAAGTCAGTTAGTGATCCAATTAATCCATCAAGCTAATGCTGAACGGGATTGGATTACGCATGGTGTTGGCAACTGGAGAGAAATAGTTAGCGCGGGTTACAATCTCATCCAACTCTTCACGTGACGCATCGCCTTCAATTAGAACCTTCACACGAATCTCCTGAAAACCCATCTGTTCAGGCTCCATCTCAGCACCACCGGCACCCCATGCAGCAGGATTACCTATATCACCCTCTAGAAAAACTTCTAGTTTGCTCAGTTTTACTTGTTTCCAAGTCGCTACAGCAGTAATACCTACACACAAACAACCACCTAGGCCTGACAATACGATTTCACCCGGCGCTGGCGCTGTGTCTTCACCAAACAGGTGCAATGGCTCATCAACGACCACTTCATGCTGATTGATATGACTCACCGTACGGTACTGACCATCAGTGATGGTATGAACTTTGTTTGTGCCACGATTACCTGGGTTGTTAAGTCCCTTTTCTGCAAATGCCATCAAACCATCACGATCAATCGAACGTAGGTGGCTAGAAACAGTTTTTGGTGTCATTGCTGTATTCATGTTTTTCTCCAAAAGATTTAGCAGAACTGTATATTTTGTTATAAACATTTCAGATGTTTCTTGGATAATTGCACTAACAATGCCAACATTAATTAATTATTTAAAATCAATAACTTAAATTATTTTTTTGCATTTCCCTGTCTGTTTTATTTAGCATTGTCATAAATTGTAATATGGACATTGTTAAGCATTGTCACTTATCTAGCAGACATCTCCTTTTACCTAAACGACATCAACAACCTTAGAACTACAGACCGGACATAAAAAAACCCCAAACAGACGTTCAGGGTTTTTAATCAGCAACACATATTCTTTAACAAGCGTAAGGTAGACCCGTTTCTATAGGCAGGGCCTCATCCTCTGCCCACTCATTCCATGATCCGAAGTAGAGTTTTACATTATCAATACCTGCCGCTTTCAATGCCACCAACGTATTTGATGCTCTAGCTCCCTTAAAACAATAGATATAGACGTTACTGTCTTTATTAATACCGACACTTGCGCAATCCGCCAACACCTCTTCTGAGGATTTAAACACCGGCACAGCACCCGGCTTCATTAAGCGATACCATTCAAGCCAACGCGCACCAGGCAGGCGTCCCTTTCGTGAGGAGAAATCTTTTCCATAAGGGGAGGAGCTAGTGCCGACCCATTCATCAACATCACGCACATCAAGCAACACAATATCGTCATTGTCGATCGCTTTTAACACATCATGTTTATCTACCATCAAATCGTCTGCGCCATGATCCAACGGAAACTCTGCGGCAGTAGGTGTCATAACTTCCGTTGTCTCTTCTAAGCCTGCAGCTTGCCAAGCCTGAAAACCACCATGCAAAATAGATACTTTTGGATAGCCTAAATAAGACAACAAAAAGTACCCACGGCAAGATTGACCAAAGCCTGAGTTCATTGAGTCTTCATAAACAACCGCGGTCTCTTCACCAGAAAGCCCCGCATCACCAAACACACGGGCAAACTTACCTTTCAACTCCGCAATACCTTCAGGCGTCGAGGCCGCAAGAAAGGTAAAAATATCATGAATATTCACAGCACCTGGGATATGGCCTGCGGCAAACTGCTCTGGATTACGGGTATCAATAAGTACCACTTTCTCGCTATCAATCTTGTCCTGTAATTCTTGAGGCTCCAATAGAACTGTTGTCATTTTAAAACTCCAGAAAAGTATAATTTATAGGTATAAGTCCAAAATTGTTTGTCTTCCTGTAAATACCTATCAACAACTGTTCCAGCAACAATAATTCATATATAAAACAAATAGATAGAAATCATTCAAATGTTTTACAAGTCTATCAACCGCACCAACGTCCACCATTGTCAGTCAATGCCATTTGCGAATTATCATCCTCAACAAGAAAGCTGCGAGCACTAAGGCCTCCTTACTGAAAGCAATCCTTATAAAAAGAGGTTGGAATATACATTTGAAAAGAAAGAAGAAAGGCCCTGTTATATAAGCTATAAAGCTAGACAGCTATAGCTGTAATGAAGGGGTTGCAGCGCGGCGCTGGCACTCTAGATAGAAGCTGACAAGTACTATAAAGGGGGAATAACATCCCTATATTCCCCCTCTCCCTCACACATAATAAATTTATACTTTATTCGCGGCTAAGATTAAGCGGTAACCCAAGCTTTTCTATACGATACCTAAATTGTCGCGGCGACATCCCCAAAATAGCAGCCGCACGGGTTTTATTCCCTCCCGTATGCTTAAGTGCCTCTTCTATTGCGCCTGCTTCATCTTTACGCACCCAACTATAGGGCCTATTTTGGGTAGAAGCGTAAACCGATGACTGCGGCGATGAAGGCAAAGGTTGCGCCGGCAAAGCAGCTTCTGTCCGGTCAGTGGAGAAAGAAGCCCCTGCTGGAACCCTATCCGACGGCTGACCTGCCTCCAGATGTTCATTAATGGCGGACTCCTGCCGTAGAATCATCTCTATATCATTGATCGTAATCGTTCCCTCAAGACTAATTAATACCGAGCGCTTAATGACATTTTCAAGCTGACGAATATTACCGGGCCAATTATAGGTTTCTAAACGATCCATCACCCCTTTATCAAACACGGTATGGCGGCTATATTCGGTGTTTGCGCTAAGTAGAAAGTGACTTGCCAGTATTCTCACATCCCCAGCCCGATCTCTTAACGGCGGTAGATGGATAGGAAAAACATTAAGACGGTAAAAAAGGTCAAGGCGGAACGTTCCTTTATTAACCGCCTCTTGTAAGTTCTTATGGGTTGCCGTAATGATCCGTACATCAACAGGGATATCCTTAACCCCACCCACTCGCTGAATAACCTGATTTTCCAGAATACGCAGCAGCTTGGATTGTAGCTCCATATTCAGATCACCAATCTCATCAAGAAAGAGAGTGCCCCCGCTGGCGAGTTCAATCTTACCTTTTTTACTCGCAGACGCGCCGGTAAACGCACCCCGCTCATGACCGAACAGCTCCGATTCTAATAACTGCTCGGGTATAGCTGCACAATTGATCGCTACAAAGGGCTGATCCCTACGCGAGCTATTCAGATGCAATACCTGAGAAAAGCGCTCTTTACCTGTACCCGACTCCCCAGTTAGCAGCACAGTAACCACTGTATCTGCTACTCGGCTGATCTGCTTCAAAGCATCACGAACCGCTTGGCTTTCCCCTAAAATACCGTGGTTATTTTCGCCACTCTGATTTTGTAGCGCATCTTTTAGCTCCCTATTCTCCTCCTGTAGATAGCTAGTGCGCTCCTTAATCAAATTATTGATACTAATAATCTGTGCAATAAAAGTGGATAGAATACGTAAAATCATAAGATCACTATCGATCGCACGGGGTCGCATTCTTAAACGATGAGCAGCAAGCACCCCAATAGTGGAATTTCCATCCATAATCGGCACCGCCATATAGGCAACAACACCATCAGGCAAGGTCTCTCGATCAACCGCTCGGAATAGATAGTTTTGTTCTTCATCTATATTCTGAATGACCGCAGGCTGGCCACTTTTCATTACACTACCAGTAATCCCCTCGCCAATCTTGTAAACACCTAAGCGACGCTCCTCATCACGTAAACCATAGCTGTAACGAATCTGTAGATTTTCATTGGTCGCTGAAGGGAGTAATACGCGTCCTCGGTTTAACCCCAGCATCTGCGACATTAATCGTAACGTGCCTGAAATAGCGATTTCAGGCGTAGCAGACTGACCAATAAGTTTCGCCGATTCATGCAATACAGTCAGATCTGATGCCCCAGCATCACTCTCTGCATTTTTATTCACATCTGTTGAGTAATCCATAAGCCCTAACCTCTGCAACCCGAAAAACCGACTACAGTTAATCGGTATATTGCGATGACTATGCGAAAAGCCGTTATAAAAACGGCTCTGTCGTTTGGGTTATCCAGCAACCAACACTGGATAACCTGTACGCTGCCATTACTCCACATGCCAGTTAAAACGTTTTATTAAAACGCTACAGATCGTATCTAAACAATAACCGATCACCCCAATTACAAGCACTACTGCCGCTAGATAGTCATAAGCTAATGTGTCCCTAGCATCGTTAATTGCGTAGCCTAAACCACTAGTAACCCCTAGGTATTCAGCAGGTACAAGGACAACCCAAGCAACCCCAACAGCTAAACGAATACCTGCCATGACATCCGTCATAATTGCAGGAAGTATGATCCGGTGTAACATTTGAAAGCCTGAAGCGCCGAGGTTACGCGCCACCTTGAACCAGTTAGGGTCAATGCGACGTACACCATGCGCCGTTGAGAAAATAATCGGCCATACGGTTGCCATCACGATCAGGAAGATAATAGCCGAATCCCAGCTATCAAACCCCAGCACCGCAATGGGCATCCATGCCAAAGGACTAATCATGCGCAAAAACTGAAAAGGGACATTAGTGACTTTTAGAGCAGTGGCAAAATAACCCACCACAACACCCACAGGCACACCAATAACAATACCCCAAACCAATCCAGCCAAAATGCGATACAGGCTTGAACCTATAGGCTCCCAGACTTCGCCACTGCGCACTAAATCTATCAAGGCACTAAAGGTCGGTGCCGGAGCAAACGCTGAAAATGCACTTAGATCTGGGTCGGTCTCTATCATATAACCACCAACCCACCAAAGCGCGAGCAAGCAGGCAATACCCAGTGCGGGATATTGCAATGATTTAAGCCAGCCAAATAACTGAGGCATATTAGGTAGCACATTCGTTATAGCGATTGATTGAGTGTTGCTAGTGCTCATATCTTAACCACCTCTTCACGCTCAAATGGATTTTCTGCATCAAAGCCAGGCGCATTTTCCCAACCTGGGTGTTTTTCCATTGCGGCTTTAACAAAGCGGTAATCAACCAAGTCTTTAGCTACAAAATCTGCATCCAACTCTTTCAGGAAGGTGGTGTCGCCACTCACTAAGGTATGTTTAAGTTCATTGACTATAAGCTTCGTCGCCGATGGGAATGGCCATGGCTGGAAATCGATACGACCGCTGCCCCATTCAGGATTCTGAATCGCATCAGGAGTGGCATAATCCTCTTCGCCATACAATGTCATCGCACGCTCAACCACATTCGCTTTCATGGGGAGATAACGCTTGCCATCCCTAGACATCATATGGGCGACTTCTTTCTTGTTTTGCTGAGCATAGATCTGAGCTTTAACAATGGCGTTCATCACTTTTTGCGTCCATTCAGGATTAGCGTTCACCTGAACTTCATTCATACACACAACACAGCAAGGATGGTTACGCCACATATCACCCGTAAAGCGCAACATTTTACCGCCCGCTAACAACTCACCCGCAGCATTAAAAGGTTCAGCAACGATGAAAGCATCGATTTTTTTAGCGGCCAATGCTGGCGGCATATCAGGTGGTGGCATTATCTGAAGATTGACTTCATCTGCGGCAACGGTCTCCCCCTGCCCCTTAATAACAGGCTTAAGGCCTACATGACGTAACGCCATTTGCAACACAATATTATGCATTGAATACCAATAAGGTACGGCAACCTGCTTTCCACCTAGATCAGCAAAACCATCCGCTTTAACATGTTTCCCCACTACCACACCGGACCCATTCAAATGTGCCCAAGACATGATTTTGACGGGAAACCCATTGTTGTATCGCATCCAAATAGGAATAGGTTTAAGGAAGTGCACAAGGTTAAATTTACCTGCGGCAAAGCCTTCAACTAGAGGAGACCAACCGCGAATAAGGGTAGGCTTCTCTGATTTAAGCCCCTCTTCAGCAAAAAAACCTTTCTCATGGGCTACTAATAGCACCGTTGCATCGGTAATCGGTAGATAACCAATACGCACCACTTCGTCAGCAGGCGGTTGAATATCAGCCCAAGCAGGCATACTCGCTGAAAGCCCAAACATTGTGGCTAGTCCACCCATAGCAAGACTATCCATCATAAAGTCACGACGGCTCATCTCATATTTCTGTAGATAATCCTGATCTATGTCGGAAATTTCATTCTGTATAGATTTATGCTTTTTCATTGTGAAATCCTCTTAAAATTGGGTCGCTATCACGCGGCAGATTCGGCAACATCAGATTCATCTGAATCGACAGCTTTACGCCCTGCCAACCCGGTATCTGTGCCTTTAAACTGCTGCATTAATTCATCACGCATAGTTTGAAAGCCTGTATCCATGTGACGTCGCGGCCAAGGCAGATCAACCTTCTGCTCACCGACAATACGACCAGGATTTTGAGACATAATTAATACGCGATCAGCCATCGCAACCGCTTCATCAATATCATGGGTCACAATCACCATAGTTATCCCCCGTTCACGGCAGATATTAGGCACCTCTTCCTGAAGCTGAGTCCGGGTAAACGCATCAAGCGCAGAAAAAGGCTCATCCAAAAGCAGAACTTCCGGCTCGGTCGCTAGTGAACGCGCTAATGCAACCCTCTGCTGCTGGCCACCTGATAGGCTTTGCACATTGGCATTTTTCTTATCACTCAGGCCAACCATATCCAGTAAAGTGTCGACCCGTTCCTCCGCCTCAGCTTTTGGGACACCATCAAAAAGCAATCCCAATGCAGCATTCTCTTTCACACTCATCCAAGGATAGAGAGATGCTTTCTGAAACATCATGTTCCACTTTGCACTAGGCTTAGCCACCTGATGACTGTTGATACGTACACAGCCTTCGGAGGGTATTAATAAACCCGCCATCATGTGTAACAGCGTGGATTTACCACAACCACTTCGCCCAATCAGGGCAACCAGTTCGCTTGGTTCAATTCGATTTTCAATATCTTTCAGCGTAGGTTCCGCTGAAGAACTGAACCTATGTGTGATGAAATCAAGTGAGATAGATGCACCCATACTACGGCTCCGGTAAATTCATATTGATTTAGATCAAAGCATTTTTCGGGCCAAAAAAATTAAACCAATAAAAACAAGGGGTTAGTTATTTTCACAACCTAATAGCTATATATGACAAAGATAGACAATGTTGCGCAATGACTGCCTTTGTTGGTATGAGACAACTTTTTGGTGCGCTTTCTTATGCCAATCAAAAGCAATAATTGACACAAATAACGAAGAAATAGAATGAGGGGTAATGAAGTTTTTTAACCAAGAACGGGGTTATGCATACAGGGCGAGTAAGAGAGAACTCAGCCTTCTCGAATCAACTTATTTATCAGTAAAATTTAAGATTTAAAAAGACCCATTTTCTCATCATCACATCAGCTTACCGCTGATCAGATAATTTTATCGAGCTATTGAAAGCCCTATAAGAAAAACCCTAATCAACAAATTCCACTTTTAGATTTTATAGCCTATATTGGAGGGTAACCGTTTATTTAGGAACAAAATAATAATGAAAAAAAACATATTCCATAGTATCAGGTTCAAGTTATCAGCAGCGATGGTGATGCTGACTTTAGCTATATTATTAATCTCATTTTCTGCCAAATTACTAACCGATGAACTCAAAGATGGAGTTAATCGATTTGGCACAAATTACTTACCCGCCATTTCAGCTGTACTTAATGCAGACAGGGATCTGTATCAGGCCAAAGAAGCTGAATTAAATTACCTACTAGGTAAAAGAGACAGCTCAGTAAAAAAAGACTTCAATGAAAACGCTGACCAAGCCTTTGAACGCATGAATCAATACAGAGCGCTGATGAAGGAATATCCTGACATTATGCAGCAACTGGATACCTTTGACTCAGCCTTCAATAACTGGAAGACAAAAGCAGAACGAACTTTTACCTTAGTTGATAATGGACGTATAGATGAAGCTGAAACTTGGAGCGACCAGCAGGCGGGTCCGGCTTTTGCTAGTCTAAGAGGACTGTATGATTTAGCAGGTGAAGCTCTTGACACAAAATCGCGTAATAAACGTGAGCACCTCGCCCAAAGAATCGAAGAGGTCAGTCTCAGCTTAGGTATTTTTATACTTATTGTACTCACTATTGCTGGGGCACTCACCTATTTCACTCCTAAGCTATTAGTAAACAGCATTACACAATTAACCCACAGCATTAAAGAAATCAGCCAAGGCAATGGAGACTTAACGCTTAGAATAAACTCACAGAGAAAAGATGAGTTAGGCGAATTAGCTAGCGTATTTGATGATTTTGTCGCCAATTTAGAAACATTAATAACGGATATTCGCCAACGGGCATCATTAATGAATGCCGATGCTCAAACACTGCACGATTCCGCTAATAACAGCATGGCGATTGTTAATAAACAAAGCCAAGGTGTGGAGATGATTGCCTCAGCCGTATTTGAGTTTAATACAGCTATACGTGAAGTGGCTGAACATGCACAACAAACCTCATCCGAATCAGCTAAAACAGTAGATATCAGTAGTAATGGGCTCAACATTATTAATGACTCTGTAGTTCAAATTCAAAACCTTTCACACTCTGTATCAAACGCAGAACAAGTGATCTCTAAACTTGCCTTGGAATCAGAAAGCATTGCCTCAGTACTTGATGTTATCAGGGGTATCGCTGATCAAACTAATCTTCTTGCATTAAACGCCGCAATTGAAGCAGCCCGCGCAGGCGATCACGGACGTGGATTTGCCGTTGTATCAGATGAAGTCAGATCTCTAGCCAGCAAAACCCAAGCATCAACTGAAGAGATTCAATCAATGATTGAGAAGCTTCAATCGGGAGTAAGCAAAGCGGTTTCATCGATCAGAGACGGCTCATCGCAAGTATCGGCATCCGTTGAATTGGTAGAGAGCACACAAGAAATCTTAAATGCCATTGGCACATCCGCTAATCAGGTCAATGATATGGCGATCCAGATTGCCACAGCAACGGAGCAGCAAAGCCAAGTAACGGATGAGATAAACCAAAACTTAACGCACTTAAATGATCAAAATATGACAGCGAAAGAGCTCTCACAAAGCTCTTTAGGAATAGCCACCAGCTTTAAAAATATGGCTGAAGACCTATTTAACAAAATGAAACGGTTTAACGTAAGTTAAAGACAATGATGTAAAACGCTGGGGGAGCCAAACTCCCCCGACCTTATCCCTATTAGCTTTTCCCTCCAATCTAGTAGTCACCCTCCCCCTAACGCTGAAGTCATCCCTCCACAGCACTCGGCAAGTAAATACACTCTCCATAGAAAGGGAATTCATTTATCCCTTTGCAGAAGGAGACTAGTTTTTTAAATTTGAAGCTTAAACTTTTTGAATAAAAAAAACCGGAGCCCTTAGGGATCCGGTTAAGCAATTTGCTTTAATGACAAGAGCCTGTGCTTGGAGTATCCAAATCGATTTCTCCGATCCCTATAGGCGCTGAGGCCTGAACTCAGCACCTATAGGACTACACACACGAAATGCGATATTTCTAAAGCATGACGGCACAACTTGTGAGGGGAGCCTGCCGTCTGACGTGTTGATATAGATAATATACGAATGAGAATGATTTGCAACACTATTTACATAAATTCTGATAATAATTTAATCTTTTTTGTAAGCAGGCATAAATATAAAAAAAGCCGGACCAAAAGGTCCGGCTTATCTGGTTTAAACTGAATAGGTGAGCATTCAGCTTAAGACATTGATAATCGAGGGGGAGTATCAATGTTCGCTGAATCAACATGTGAGCATATGTTAATTCAGCAAGTTTCGGCAGTGTTGTGAGGTGAGGTCGTCCACTGCCTATCACTTATGAGCGAGTACGATATTATTGTAATTGAGAATGATTTGCAACACTATTTACAAAATAAAGTTCTCGTCTTTAACTGTGTAATTAGGAATAATCCTGCATAATCTGCATACCTACTATGCACAACACTAAGCAAACTATTTTAAGTATTTAAAGACTCATATAACCTTGGGCTTTAATAGAGCGCCACTAGATTAATGCAAACAAAAAAAATACAAGCCGATTTGCTTTTACTACTTGTCGCCATAATTTGGGGATTAGCGTTTGTTGCACAACGCTTAGGCCTTGAACTACTCGGCCCCTTTAGCTTCAATGCGCTACGCTTTCTACTAGGAGCCCTCTCCCTCCTTCCTTTATTGATGTTTTTCAAAGCACCATCCGATCACAGTAATAGACGATTATTAATAAGCGGTCTAGCAGCGGGCGGCGTACTTTTTCTCGGTGCGTCGTTTCAACAAGCGGGCCTAGCCTATACCACCGCAGGCAATGCTGGCTTTATAACCGGCTTATATATTATTTTTGTGCCTTTATTGGGATTGTGGATTGGACAAAGCACAACCATTAACACATGGCTAGGCGGCGGCATTGCCGTAATTGGACTTTACCTCTTAAGCTTTCACCAATTAACAGCGATAAATAGGGGTGATATTTTAGAAATATGTGGCGCAGTTTGCTGGGCAATCCATGTCCTATTAATTGCCAAGCTGGCACCTAAAGTGGACAATTTACGCCTCGCCATTCTACAGTTTTTAGTCTGTGCAGCCCTAAGCGGATTCACCGCACTGATATTAGAAAGTGAGCAATTTACCCTTAACAATGCAATTAACTCTTGGCTGCCTATCGCTTATGCAGGCTTTATATCCGTTGGCATCGCCTATACCTTACAGATCGTGGCGCAGAAAAACGCACCGCCTGCCCATGCCGCTGTCATTATGAGTTTAGAAGCTGTCGTTGCTGCATTGGGTGGATGGTTTCTCCTCGACGAAAGCTTCTCTCTCCTCGGTATCCTTGGCTGCAGCTTAATGCTCATCGGTATGCTGTTTTCACAACTGCCCTTAATATATAAAAGAGACAAATCTTATGCCTAAGTTAGAAAATATACCTACGAACATAATTACGGGCTTCCTTGGGGTAGGAAAAACCACCGCCATCAATGCACTTTTATCGCAAAAGCCTGAGAATGAAACGTGGGCAATATTAGTTAATGAGTTTGGGCAGATCGGTATTGATCAAGCGGTAATGGAAAAACCATCTGATGGTGTCGCAATTAAAGAACTTGCCGGTGGGTGTATCTGCTGTGCATTAGGGCCTGCATTAACCTCAACACTCGCTATACTGCTTCGTCGCTCTAAGCCGGACCGCTTGATCATCGAACCTACAGGTATAGGTCATCCTGCGGGAATTATAGATACCCTACAAAATGAAAATTTTCGCGATATTTTGGATCTTCGTTCAGTCATTTGTTTATTAGATCCACGTAGCTTAGATAATCCAGAGACGGTGAGTAATCCTACGTTCCAAGATCAAATTAATTTAGCTGATGTTATTGTCTTAAAAAAAACTGATTTAGCCACTGAGGCACAAACCTCCTTTGCTGAGCAGCAATCCAGCATGCTCTTCCCACCAAAACAAGCAGTGATAAAAAGCGTTAATGGTGAGGTGTCTCTTAATCTGCTTGATCTTATCGGTAAAGGAGGACGTCAGGCTCTCTTCCCTGATGCTCATTCGGACGCTGAAAGATCAACTTCCAATTTAGCTACACCGAATACGTCCAGTAAAGTCTCTTTACCTGCAGTTCAGCTGCAGCTGATACCTAAACCCGCTATGCCCTTCGTTAAAGAGGGACAAAGTAATGGGCTCTATAGTTGTGGATGGGTTTTTAATAGCGAGGATATTTTTAAGCTAGATTCCCTTAAAAGCGTCTTCAAGAGTTTACTGAAAATACAGCGTATAAAGGGTGTTTTCCATACTGACGAAGGCTGGGTGCTTTATAATCAGGTGATCGATGAGGCAACATTTTCACCTATTGCTTACCGTCGAGACTCCCGACTTGAGATAATCACTACCCAAGCATTAGCAAAGGAGGCTATCCAAAAATATCTGTTAGATTGTCTCTATACTTCTTAGCAGTATGTTTGAACCCTTTATGCGACAATTTGTCACTTCTCTTACCCACTATTTAACCAGTAAAATACAACAGCACTCGGGATAGCTATAGAATGAAGCAAACCAAAGGTAAAAGCCCCCATCTCCTTCAAGTGATGATCATCGTTGCAGCCATCTTTGGTTTAGGTTCTGTTATATATCTACCACAGCTGATGCATAATACCCCCCCACAAACGCGTATTTTGCAATCAACTCCCGGGTGCGAACTAACCCAATCATTCTGTAAAGCCAGTGATAGTACTGGGGCAATTAGCCTAAAAATTAACACCCCGACCATTAGCTCAGCTAAACCTCTGGAGTTTGAAGTAAAGCTTCAAGATATTGCCGCCGATCAAGTGATGCTAGATTTAAAAGGTCGAGATATGTTTATGGGCCTCAACCAAGTTATGCTCAACAAAGTCACTGGAGAACAAGACCTTTGGCGCGGAGAAGTCACTCTTGGGGTTTGTACTACAGGCACAATGACATGGGTGACCTCTGTTGTTACAGAGCATAAGGGAGAGCTAACCCAGGCCGATTTTTTCTTCGATGCTAAATAACACACAAGCCCAAATAATATTCAGTACAGGTAATTTATTGTGAAAACACTGCGTAATCTTCTTCTTTTAACCGCCGTTATGTTAGCGGGTGTTGCCATTGCTTTCTATTTTCGTCCCCAGCCGATCGAAAATAGAATCGCGCTGGGTGAACAACTAGGGGGAGACTTCACCCTTGAAAGCGTGCAAGGCCCACTTAAACTTGAAGACTATCGCGGCAAAGTCGTACTGTTTTTTATAGGCTACGCCTCTTGTCCTGACATCTGTCCAACCGCTCTCGCAGTTGCATCCCAGGGATTACATAATCTATCTGAAGAGGAACAAAAAGAGGTCGTAGGCATATTTATGAGTGTGGACCCTGAACGGGACAGCGTTGAAAAACTAGCGAAATACACTGCTTTTTTTCATCCTAATTTTATCGGTGCGACTGCAGATAGAGCCACCATTGATCAAGTGGTTAAGCAATATGGTGCATTCTATCGCATGGTAGATCTGGAAGAGTCTGCGATGGGATACGCTGTAGACCATTCATCCAAACTCTACCTAATTAATCGTGAAGGAGAGCTTGCTAAAGCACTTCCACATGCACTACCACCTAAAGAACTTGCTACCGAAATTCGTAATTTATTGTAAAAGGAATCGGAAATGATTAAGACATTGATAAGTCGTGCATGCATCATCGGCACTTTAGGGTTAACGGCAATCCATGCATCTGCCGACGTAACTATTGAAAACCCTTATGCCCGTGCCGTCCCTCCAGGGCAAATGAATAGCGCGTCGTTTATGGTAATACACAATACCGACTCGAAAGCTGTTTCTTTGCTTTCTGCAAGCTCCAGTGTTGCTGAAACAGTTGAACTACATAACCATATCAACGAGGACGGCATAATGAAAATGCGCCAAGTTGATCAAATAAAGTTACCTGCTGAAGGTAAAGTCAGCCTACAACCGGGTGGCTATCATGTCATGCTAATTGGTCTTAAGCAGGATTTAGTTGAAGGAACAGAGATTGATATGACGCTAACGTTTTCTGACGGTAGTAATCAACAGCTAATGCTTCCTGTGCAAAAAATCATGGCCGGTATGACAGAACATAAACACCACCATTAAATCGATAGTACCAATAAAAAACCGCCATTAGTGATAACCGGCAGTTAATAAAAAAAGTCCTGAATCTTCAGGACTTTTTTTATTGGTACTCTATATAAATTGGGCCCTAGTTGACGTTAAAGCCTTAAAATTTTTTTGATCCCATTAACAATCTCTTCACACTTATTGACCTCTAACGCATCCAGATGAGGAGTAGAAAAATGCCCTAGATCATTATCGAAATACCCACCCGATTTGCTTTCAAACTCATCATCAAGAGCTAAACGCATCAAAATATGTGCGCCTTTAGCAACATCTCCACCCTCAACGCCAAAGTTATCTTTTACCATTTTACTACCCAGCATTGAACCTGGATTAACAGCGATAACTATTGGGCTATCTGCCTTCTGAGCTAATGCCTTAGACCACATTGTAAGCGCCAATTTACTTTGTGCGTACGCAGAAAAATCATCTTCGACAACAACATTCCCAATTAAAGCATTAATATTAACGGTGGCTTGAGCTGCTGATGAGAGGTTAATAACACGCCCCTTTTCACCAAGTAAGGGCAGTAAGCTATGCGTCAACAAATAGGGCGCTATTGTATTAACAGCAAAACGAATATCTAGCCCCTCAAGGGTTGTATTATTTTCTGCTCGGAAAACCCCTGCATTGTTAATCAACACATCGATCTTCCCATGAGCCGCCTTCACAGCTTCAGCTAAAGCGATCACTTGTGACATCTGAGAAAGGTCAGCAATATAAGTGTCTATACTATCTGCGACTTCACCCTCACCTTTTAGGGTTGATGGATTAGCAATAAGCGCCTGTTTAGTTTTAGCAAGCTTCTCTGCATTTCGACCATGCAGTAAAACATGGTGCCCTTGAGCTACTAACATCTGAGCGGTTTTTAGGCCGATACCATCAGTCGCCCCCGTGATTAGGATAGTTTTCTGCATTATTGTTCCTTTATGCCTTAGCTGGATATTAAAACGGAATGCCGTGGCAACACTTTAGCATTCCGCTTAACATTTCATCTCTATTTAGAAACCTTCAAGAACAATCTTGCCGATGGAACGACCATCTTCTAAAGAAGCATGTGCCGCTTTTAAGTTTGCAGCATTAATCCTGCCTAAATTTCTACCTAAGGTTGTTTTGATATAGCCTTGATCCACCAAATCAGCTACGGCACTAAGTAAACGGCTCTGCTCAATCATATCATCGGCTTGGAACATAGAACGGGCGTACATAAACTCTATATGTAAGGATAAGCTCTTAGGCTTCATTTTCATCACATCCAGAGGCGTTACAGGATCATCAATCATTGCGATCCGGCCAAAAGGTTTCAGCAGCTCCACATAAGTTTCAAAATAGGTGTCAGTACTATTTAAACTCGCAATATGGGAAACTTGGCCTATACCTAAGGCTTCAATTTGCGGTGGTAATGGTTGGGTATGATCCACAACATAATCAGCTCCGAGTTCTTTCACCCATGCTTGTGAACTCTCCCGTGAGGCCGTACCAATCACTGTTGCACCGGTTAGAGTCTTAGCTAATTGAACTAAAATGGAACCAACCCCACCGGCCGCTCCGATAACCAAAATCACTTCTTTAGATTTTGTATTAGCGCCAATAGATTGTTTCTTCAACTCAAGATGTTCAAACAGTATTTCCCAGGCAGTAATTGTCGTCAAGGGAAGTGCTGCAGCCTCGGCATCGGACAGGCTCTTAGGTTTATATCCAACCAAACGCTCATCCACTAACTGATATTCAGCATTACTACCCTGTCGATTCAGATCACCTGCGTAATATACTACATCACCCGCTTTGAACTGGGTTACCGCCTCGCCTGTTGCAACAACTTCACCAACCGCATCCCAACCAATCACTTTATACTTCTCATCTTCGGAAGGAACATTTTGACGAATTTTATAATCCACCGGATTAACCGCGATCGCTTTAACTTTAACTAGAAGGTCTTGGCCTGTTGCAACGGGCTGATCTAACTCAATATCAAGTAAAGATCTGTCATCAGCAATAGGTAGGTTTTTAATATATCCAACAGCTTTCATAATATGTATCTCCAATTCATCTGCCCCAACCATGGGATTTTATTCTGTTCAGCCGACCGATTAACAAACGCGGTACAACTAAGAACTGACTGAAAAGAAGTTTAAAGCTTGATTAGAACCTATTAAACAGGATAATAATGGAATCATTATCAAATATAATTTGAGAATATGTTATTAGAAGATCTTCAGGTTGTGCTTAAAGTCGCTGAGTTTAAAAGTATTACGGCTGCTGCAACTAATCTAGATATGCGTACAGCTACCGCTAGCGCTGCCTTAAAACGGGTAGAAACATCACTCGGCGTTGAGCTGTTTGTACGTACCACTCGTCACCTTCGTATTTCCAGTGCGGGCGAAAAATATCTCCCTTTATGCGAACAAGCGATGCTCATGCTTGATCAAGCACGACAAAACGTAAAAGGCGATTTAGATATTATTGACGGTGAGTTGAGAATCGCTATTCCATCAGATCTAGGGCGAAATCTACTCAATCCCTTGTTAGATCAGTTTATGGAAACTCATTCTGACTTAAGTATTCGCATTAACATCAGTGATAGTAATATAGATTTTTATCGCGACTCAGTAGATATGGCATTTCGTTATGGTTCACCAGAAGACAGTAACCTTTATGGATTTAAGATCTGTAATGTTCCCGGCTTACTCTGTGCGACAGAGGAGTATTTAGAAAACAATGGCACACCTCAACATCCCCATGATCTTGTGTCTCACAATGGGTTGTTTTACCAACTACATGATGTGATTCATAATGTTTGGACCTTCAGGGACGATCAGAATAATTACAAGATAAAAATGAGTGGCAATCGTGCATCAAATGACGGTGATCTGGTACGACGCTGGTGTGTCGCGGGGAAAGGACTTGCTGTTAAATCTTGTCTTGATATGTCAAACGACTTACTTAATGATCGGGTCGTCAATGTCATGCCCAACTTCAAACCTCGCTCCAGCGAACTCTGGTTAGTCTGCCCCACTCGGCAATCAATTACACCAGCAGTAAGATTACTGCGCGACCATGTAAAACTAGAATGCACAAAAGTCTTACAGCTGCTCATTGATAAAGGTGTGCTAGATAAAAGTGTATTAAACTGATCAATTAATAAAACAGTGTGACTTAAAGCTTAAATTCGTTTTTTGATAAAGGTTCGCGATTATTGTGGATTCGCAAAGCCTCAACCAGCATACCCACTCGCTCAGGCAAGCCATGATCCAGTAATCCATGAACCATTTTGAGTACATTTTCTTGGAAGTGATCACTTGCGCCTATCTCCGATGATAAGTTATCGGCGCTAAAGTGAAAGCGATGACCTGCAGCAACTGAAAGAATCCATTCATAGGCCTGAGGGCGAACCTCAACCTTTTCAAATTCTCTTTGTTCTTCAGCTGTACGACCATCTGGCTTATACCAATAACCAAAATCCACCAGCTCTCGACGTTTAGCTCCGGCCACACACCAATGGGAAATCTCGTGTAGTGCACTGGCGAAAAAGCCATGAGCAAAAACGATTCGGTTATGCGGTGAACTATTATCCGCGGGAAGGTAGATAGGCTCATCCTCCCCTTTAATTAACACCGTATTATAGCGATCGAAAAAAAGTTGATTAAACAGACTAATCAACTCATCTACATTAGGTTTGTTTGTAAACGTTTTTTGCACTAACCACTAACCTTAGTAATTAACATAAGATTGCCACATATTCTCTCTTAACCACCAGGTTTCACCGGTAATACGATCAATCCTAGCAGCAACATAACCTTTGCCATCACCATCTGCACGCAGTAAAACCACTTCATATTCCGCCGTGCCTGTCGCACCACTTTCCTCAAGAAGGTTCCATGCCCCTTGGTCGGCTAACCAAGCCTCTCCCGTAAAACGATGATAGCGTATTAAAATCCACTGATCCTTTGCGGTATAAGCAGAGACTATACGATAGGAACCATCTTGCACTTGACTACTTAATTCGTTAGCCATCATCGTTATCTGGTCTAATACGCCATTAAAAGCATCAGGTGTGGGTGCTGCCTGCGTAGAATCAGGGGAATCGGATTGAGCCAATGAGCCTTGCAGATCTGTTTTCAAGCTTTGAATCTGTAAAGAAAGTGCTTGGTTCTGTTGCTGTAATTGGGCAGCCTGAGATTTGATTTGTAGCAAATGATCCTGCACGGCCGTCAAACGATTACCGACAACATCTAGTTTTTCACTAGCATTAGCTCCGGGTAAATCTGAGGCGGATTCGCTTTTACTTTTAGGCGACGCATTAGCCTCTGTTGATTGGCTATTTTCGGCAGCGGCCTCAGTCGATGGGTCGGTTTTTACGCCTGCCGCATTACAAGCAGTTAACCCGATTAAGACTAGAGATAATACAGATGTTCTAAGCATGCTTTTTAATGGTTTCACAATTTCTCCCCTGAAGCAGATCTGGATTATTTCGCTTGGCGGGTATTTAAACAAAAAAGGAGGGATTCTGCTATTTTTCCATATGCTACTCCCAATAAAAAAGCCCCTTCTTAATCGCTAAAAAGGGGCTTCCACTCTGTTTGACCACCTAAACGTTATGACACCATTTTAGCGTAATCGGCTATTCCTGGATTATTACCCACATTTTTCAAAATAGGTGTATTCAATTTATCAATACGTGCGACCTCTTTATCACGTAAGTGATCAGCCACTACATCCCAAATAATCGGCCCCTCAGATTGGGAACCTACCGTCGCCCAGCCTGATACTGTATAGGTTTTATTCGCATCAATACGCTCACCATTATCGAGCGTCATTTCACTAATACGTTTACCTATAGGTTGCATAGGGTCGCAGATATAATCAAAACCACCAACACGAACCATATCGCCACCAGACTGCAGATATGGCTCTGGATTAAAGATATTATCTGCCACATCTTCCAGAATTAACTTAAGCTCTGAACCTTTCATCGGTCTCACATAAGTTTCAGGATAGGTCAGACAGGTTTGATCTAAAACATGCTCCATAGTAATCATCTGTCCTTCAAGGACTGAGGTTCCCCAACGGAAACCTGGGGACAATGATATCTGAGCACTATTAACATCCATTAACGCATTACAGATTAGCTGGTCAAATGTCCCATTAAAGTTGCCTCGACGAAACATCACTTCATCAGCAAGCGCCAGCTCTTCAGTTAACCATCCCAGATGAGGCGCTCGAATATCATTGATAAGCTTAGCCATGTTTGGCTCAGGTGGTAGCATCTCAGAAAACACCGGCATCAATCGGTAGTTGTAACTATGCACTTTCCCCTTGCGTAGATCGAGGTCCATAACACCTAGGAATTTACCATTTGAACCTACATTACATACAAGTGTTTGGCCGGTAGCATTTTTAACTGTAGTGGGTTGCGGCATGCCATCATGTGTATGCCCACCTAGAATAACATCGATACCCGACACTCGGCTGGCCATCGCCAAATCTACATCCATACCGTTGTGTGACAGAACAATAACAGCATCAACGCCTTCTTCAGTACGCACTTTATCAACTAAAGCCTGCATCTCGTTATCATAAATATCGAAGGTCCAATCAGGGATAAAACGCGCTGGGTTGGCTATCTTAGTGCGAGGGAAAGCTTGCCCAATAATGGCAATACGTGCTCCACCTATCTCTTTAATCGAATAAGGCTTAAAGACATGACCACTATCTTCATCAAAAATATACTCATCAGCCCCATCAAAAAGCGCATCTTCTGTTACAAAAACATTGTTGGCGAGGAACTCACCGTTGAAGGCTTTTATATTATTAAGGATCTCCTCTTGGTGGTAAGTAAACTCCCAATGACCGGTCATAACATCAACACCGAGCTCATTAGTAGCTTTAACCATATCCATACCGCGCGTTTTAAATGCGGTGCCTGAACCTTGCCAAGTATCCCCACCATCTAATAGAAGTGTACTTTCCGATCCATAATCTTGGCGTAAGCGATCCACTAAGGTTTTAAGATGGGAAAAGCCGCCGACTTTTCCGTAACGGCTAGCAGCATCACCAAAATTCAAATAGGTAAATGCGTGTGCTTCAAGTGACCCTGAACTAATTCCAAAATGATTAAGCAGCTTATCACCCACAAGGTGAGGTGCTTGACCATAGGCTTTACCAATTCCCAAATTAACATTTGGCTCACGAAAATAAACAGGGAGTAACTGGGCATGACAATCGGTCATGTGTAGAAGACGAACATTACCACTTTTAGGGATTTCATATAGATCTGAAGGCTGTTTCTTTGCGGCAAAACCTGTTGCAGGAAGAACCCCCGCAGCGCCCGCCATACCTAACAAACGAGCAAATTCACGGCGTGTCATCGACATAAATAATCACCTCTTTTGAGGAAAAAAAACCTGCTGCGTAGAACCTCAGCAGGTATTTTTAAAAGTACATTATGAGAGAGCAAACCGATTATGTTTGCTCTCTGGACGATATTAGCGCTTCCCTATTGAGGAACGGCAAGATGCCAATTCGCCTGCGCATAATGATACTGCTGAATACCCATTCGTGCGTGATATTTAGCTTGTGCCGCTAAATTAAGAGCTTTTTGATAATCACCCTCATCAATCGCCGTTTGAGCTTCTTTTAGAAGACCTCGAGTCAGTTTCCATTCGTAACCTAGCTCAGCCACTTCAGCATTTTTCGCCTTAGCTTTGTCCAATAATGCCTCAGCATTCGCCTTAGTCGCTTTAACAGCGGCCTCAGCCTCCTCTTCATGCTGAGTTGTATACTGCTTTCCCTGCCAGGTAAAAACATGATCTTTACCATACATAGCACGGTTCATCTCAAACGCATCTTGAAAGCTTTCAGCTGCGGCAAATGTTGGCGCAAGCGCCAGAACAGCAGCAATAATTAAACCTTTATTCATGTTGCTACCCTCCTATTACTTACGTGCACCAGGGCCATTAGCCACAAGACCGTTAGACATATAACTCTGGAAATACTCCAAGTTACGGAACTCCTCAGCTTGAGGTTTCAATGGGTGTGAACGAGAATCTCTATGACAACCACTGTAACGACGGTGCAAAGTACCTAACTCTCCCCATTTAGAGCGGAAAACAGGAAAATGAGTCACATGTCCTAATTGAGGACCCGGTAGGTCTGCACGAATACGAATATTCGAGCCTTGAAGGTGACAATTTGCACAAGATAGGTTCAACTGACCACGCTTAGAATAAAAGAACTTCTTACCCTCTAAATAGGCAGCTTTGGCTCTAGGATCGTCCTCAGGAATCTGTATATCAAAAACCTTATCCCGTGAAGTCCATGCCATATAAGCTGATATTTGAGCTATCGGGCCTTTAGACCATTTAAGCGCTTCCTCACCATTCTTCACTCGGCACTCATTGATCTCTTGCTCAAGTGTTTTAACCGTACCTTCTTCCTTATTCCAGTACGGATATTTATGGCGAATGCCTATGCCTCCGTTTTCAAAGCAATCCGCATAACCTTTCCCGTTTGCAAAGGCTGTGTTGAAAAGCTCTTCTCCTTGCTCTACATCAAATTCATAAGGAGGGAACTCTTCAAGTTCTACCCACTGTTCCCTTGAATCCGCATCAACTGAATAGATACCATTTACATAATCTGCTAATTCCGTATTAGGGAAGCGAGATTTGTAATATTTTTGTAACGCAATCCTATCCGCCTCTGGATCGACCGTTTGCATGTCGAATCCAGTATCCGCTGCGTAAGTCATTTGTGTTGCAGCAGCAACCGTCAAACCCAGCGCTAATTTTCTTATTATTTTCATCATTCACCCCAAAGCATTACCCAGTACTGGATATTTGCTAATTATTTTACTTTGGCAGTTTCTGTAGCCGTCTCACCTGTGTTTTCAATCCAAGTCATGGTCAGGTCATCACCTGCCGCACCACCTGCAAAGTTAAACGCAAAATAAGGGTTTTTAGATACTGCGGTTCCAAGGTTAGCGACAAAAACCTCTTTACCTGCATGCATGATTTTCAGCTCCTGCAAGAACTTAGCAGGGATCAATTCACCGGTTTTCTTATCTTTGCGCTGGCCGCTTTCCATGATGTGCTTAGCCATCAATTTAACTTTGGTTTTATCACCAGAAACCTTCGCTTTAACTTTTAAAATGCCCTTAGCCATGATTCATACCTCTGTATTAGCTTAACTGGATTAACCGCCACAACCGCCGATAGTAACTTTTACTTCTTTTGAAGCGCTATAAAGCTTTCCATCAGCTTTAACAACGGCGGTTACCTTAGAGGTTTTGCCCATACGTAAACGTGTAGATACATCAGCATCTGTGCCTGCTGGAATAATGAATTCAACAACAAGTGGGTTTGGGTTGTGCTCAACAAAAATACTCATTGACTCAACATTCGCTAAACTAGAGCGAACAGTGACAGGGACAACGGCACCATTTTCTGCGATATCAGGTGCTTTTAATGTCACCTCTGCACTTTCTTCTGCTGTACCACCAAGCAACTCTTGCATAGCAGTCTCTTGATCTTCTGCTTTAAACGCACTCTGTGTCCATGCTGCCATTGCAATACGTGGTACCAATACACTAGCACCCACCAAAGCTCCACTTGCAGCAATCGCTTTTATGACTGAACGACGATTTATGCTCATTCTAAATTTCCTCTTTCTTCACCCATTTTGGGAGATCAGAACTGGTAGATATACTCTACGACAGCATCAATTTCTTCTTCTGACAAAATCCAATGCTTCCCTACTGGAGGCATAATTGTCAGAGGATTGTTTTTACTTGCATCCCAAATTTGGGCACGTAATTTACGTTTATCTGGAAAACGGGTTTTCATCGAAAGTGTCGGTGGCCCTTGATGCCCTGCCAAATTCGCATCTGGATCAGCGATGGTATGACAAGAGATACAGTTACCCCGAGACTTATCCATATAAACGGCTTTCCCCAATGCAATCTGATCATCATGATTATCAGCTGCAGCGGAACCCGCTGTAACCATAGTCAATAAACCAGCCGCACAGAGAGAGGTGCTCAGCTTACGCATTATTTCTCCTCCGGAGTTCTGTCTAACGACAGTATTTTTATTGTTATAAAATGCCCATGTGGGCGATAAAATCTAGTTAATTACTAGATTTTATATATTAATGAGGCTTACTGGCTAGATTCAACCATGTAAGCCACTGCTTGTTCAACCTGCTTATCACTAAGATCGACTCTCCCACCTTTAGGTGGCATCACACCGGTATCACCCGAAAAGCCATTAATGGCATGATCAAGCAGCACTGGCATCCCTTTTTTAATACGAGCAGACCAAGCGTCTGAATCACCAAATTTGGGGGAACCTGTTAAACCTGATCCATGACAAACCTTACAAGCCCCTTCGTAAGTTGTTTTCCCTGCCAACGCTAATTCGGATAGTGAGGCCGCTTCAACAGTGTGTTGCTCCGCAATCGCTTCGCCTGTAATACTAGCTTTACGCTGTTTCTCTTCCTCTTGCTCTTTCTCCATCTGTGCATCATGAGATGCAGCGGGTGCGTCAGCACCTTGAACAAAGTGACCAACAGGCGTTATCCCCTTAAGAGTTCCTGTAATCATAAGCTTTTTAGGATCTGCACAGTTCTCCATACAACGCTTATTTTGCACATCAGGGCGCGGATCTACAAAGAAGTTGTCTTGGTTAGGCATCTCAATGCTCGCTAAAGAGTCTTTTGTTAATACAAACTCGTCCTCAACGATCTCATTTAAATAAAGCACATAAGCCGTAACATCATAAACTTGCTGATCTGACAACGAGCGGGGCGCAGTAAATGGCATTGCACGTCGAATATAGTCGTATAGTGTAGACGCATATGGCCAATAAGAACCAACCGTTTTCGTGGGACGTTCATCTTTAAGGGTTCCCTGCCCTCCAGCAAGAACGGGCCAGCGCCCCTCACCTTCACCAAACAAACCATGACAAGTAGCACAACGCTCCTCGTATAAGACCTCACCCGCTTCGACCGTGCCACGCCCTTCCGGTAAACCTTTCCCGTCAGGACGGATATCAATATCCCAACCCTCGATCTGCTCAGCCGTTGCTGTCTCACCAATGTCAAATTGGCCAGCATATGTAAATCCGCCACTTAGGCTCAGCGTTACACCTAAAGTAAGTGCAATTAGGGGCGTTTTAATATCAAGTGATTTGAACATTTGTAATCTCCCCTGTTGGTGCAACCTTCCATGTGTGAATAGAGTTTTTGTGGTAGATCGAATTACCACCACGAACTTCACGTAACTGACCTAAGGTCGGTTGAACATAGCCTGTTTCATCAACAGAGCGAGACTGAAGAAGCCAAGGCTGGCCGTTCCACTTAGTCACCAAACTAAAGCGAGTTAATGATTTATCCAACACAAGCCCTTTCAAATTTGCTGGCACCCAAGTGACACCGCCATCAAAAGAGATATCTACGTGTTTTACCTTTCCCCTCCCCGACCAAGCTAACCCTTCTATCTCGACAAACCCAGGTTTAACTAATGGGTTTTCTGGACATGGTGTTGTAATAACGGAATTTGCCTCTTGAACAAAGGTAAACTTACGTGCGCGACCATCCGGCATTAGATCTGTATATTTAGATGTTTCTTCGCGGTGGTACCAGGGTTGGTCACCTACCTCTAAGCGACGAAGCCATTTGATTGAGGTATTTCCTTCCCAACCGGGGTTCAATAATCGTAAAGGGTAACCTTGCTCAGGGCGTAACATTTCACCATTTTGCGCATAGACAACAAGCGTATCATCCAAGGCTTTTTCTAATGGTATTGAGCGGCTCATATGCGCACCATCGGCACCTTCCGCTAAGATCCACTTCCCTTCTGGTTTAACACCGGCCTCCTCTAGCAATACACGTAAAGGTACGCCCGTCCATTCACAACAACTCAACATACCATGAGTGAACTGCAAGGCTTCCATTTGAGCCCCTTTCCACTCCATTCCACCATTAGCCGGACATTCGATAAACTTAATTTCAGAAACCGATGGAAAGCGCATAAGGTCTTCCATGGTAAAAATAAGTGGTCGCTCAACTAAACCATGAATAATTAAACGATGTTCATCAGGATTAACCTGAGGTACGCCCCCATGATAACGTTCAAAAACAAGTCCATTAGGCGTGATGATGCCTTTTAAGTCTTGTAGAGGGGTCATTGAGATAGATGCGATAGAATCTGCCGTTAACCATGGAACGGTACGACGTACGACATGTTTTTCAAACTGGGACGGTGATCCATAAGGCTGCTCTACGACACCGTGGCCTAACTGTTTGCCCCAAGCGGGTTCATTAGGGGGAAGGTTTGCTTTATTAATTTCTGCAGCAATGGAACGACCTGCAAATGTTGTTGCAGCTATTCCTGCCGCTGCGGCTACCCCTTTTCGCAGAAAGTCTCGACGATCACTAATAGATAGATGTTCAGATTCTTGAACCATCTGCTCCATTAGTTCACGCGTACTTGGCCCTTTGATAATCTTCGACATTGATGCCTCCAAGTGGCGTACTCAAAGCACTTATTATTTTTATATTATCTTTGGGTATAACTATATGCCATTGCCGAATATACAAGAATGCGACCATCGTATAAAACTAATATATGAATTGCTTATATAAAAACTGTATAAAAATACAACTATGCTCCTTAACACACAGCCATATAATATGGCTTAAAGCCCCTGCAGCTTTCGATAGAGCGTTCTCTCGCTAATACCTAACTGGCTCGCTAACTCATTATTTTTTAAAGATGTGCTTTTCTTAATCTGAGTTAAATAAAGAGCTTCAAGGTCAGCTAAAGGGATCAGTTTGTGGCCATTCCCACTATTCTCTGGGAGCGTTTTTATTATTGTCTGATCTAAGGAGGCATTATTTTGGAGGTGAGGTTTTATATGTTCCGGTAGGTGTTCAGGGGTGATCACTTGATAATCGGATAAAAGCATAGCCCGTTCGAGAATATTTCTTAGCTCTCGTATATTACCTGGGTAGCTATAAGCCTGCAAAAGATCCATCGCTTCATTACTAATAGCTAGCGCTTTGGCCTCAGTGCCAATATCTTCACTATCAACAAGCCGTTTTAGTAAAATTTCAACCAGCAGAGGAATGTCTTCAACGCGCTCCCTTAATGAGGGAAGATCAATGGGAAATGAACTGATACGATAGTATAGATCCTGTCGGAAAAGCCCCGCCTCCACCTTATCAGCTAAATTCTGGTGGGTTGCACAGACTAATCTAAAATCCGCATGTTTTAACTCAACACCACCAACTGCACGATAAGTACCCGTTTCGATCAAACGCAGTAATTTAACTTGTAAAGAGAGAGGGATATCACCGACTTCATCAAGAAATAAAGTACCTCCTCGGGCCGCACTTACAAGACCCTCTTTTTTATTAACCGCCCCCGTAAATGCTCCTTTTTCATGACCAAACATTTCACTTTCAAAAAGATTCTCACTTAATCCAGAGCACTCAACCGTCACAAAGGGCTTTTGTGAACGTTTACTAGCAACATGAAGCGCTTTAGCGACTAGCTCTTTTCCGGTACCCGATTCCCCTAATAATAAAACAGAGATCATACTCGGTGCGGCCCGCTGAATAAGAGAGATCATCTGGTTAAACGCTCTAGAGCTACCCACCAACCCTTCACCTTCTGGTTTTGCATTGGCTACTTTGACCAAATGCATAACCTCAAGAAAATAATGGGGGTCCTTTTCCCCTACAGGGATTGGTAATAGTTCTACATCTACATGTTCCTGACCATGGTTTGTATTATGTAAATGTAAATCTCTTTGACGTAACCCCGTTTGCTTACAGCGCTGTAAAGGACAAGACTCGCCTTCCTGATCACAAGGCCGCTGATAACCATGTGAAACTTGGTAACAATGTAGGCCTGCAACTTGACCAAATTGCGCATAGTGGTCTCGGTAAGCTTGATTCGCAGCAATGATCATATAATCACCCGACAAAACAGCAGCGGGTTCTGAAAATGCATCCAATAATGCAGCTAATTCTGTATCTGACAGTGTGGAGTTATTCATATGGATAAGTAGCCAAGTTGAATGATCAGGTTTAACGGCCTGACAAAAACGTCAGTTATTAGTGTGGAAGGAGATATAACTAAATACAATTAACCAATCAATTTTTCTTTACTAAATGCTTTAGCGACACTCATCCGATTAAGATGGGTTAAACCGAGTATGAGGGTGAGTAAAGGTTTGCATCTGTTGGATCAGATTCTGAATATCAGAAGATACAATCAGCATATCTAAATAATCGGCGTGGATAAAACCTTGATCTTTTGCTTTAACAAGAAAGCTAATTAAAGGCGTATAAAAGTCATTAATATTTAAAAAGGCTGAAGGCTTTGTATGCTCCCCCATTTGGGATAGCGTTATCACTTCAAATATTTCATCTAAAGTTCCACTTCCCCCCGGTAAGGCAATAAAGCCATCACTCAGAGAAAGCATTTTACATTTACGTGTTTGAAGCGAATCCACTTCAATAAGCTGAGTTAAACCTGGCTGTATAGACTCTTTCTTTTCTAAAGAGACCGGCATTACCCCCGTCACTTTACCGCCTTGGGATAAGCAACTTGAAGCGATGGCCCCCATTAATCCTGAACGAGCACCGCCGTATACTAAATGAATATCATTTTCAGCCAAATAGACACCAAGCTTTTTTGCTTGATCAATATAAATGGGATCAGCCCCTGACTTTGATCCACAAAATACGGCTAAGCTATTAAGCGAAGAGAGCATTCAGTCAATTAGACCTATACAAAAAATAGCAATCATTGCTACAGATAATAAGGCGATCCTTACGAGTCGCCTACCCTTTAATTTCACATAGCCCTCGTTATTCAACGGGTAATACGGGCATTAGCTGTTTTTAAATTCCGTATTCAAACGATCAAGTATTGTAGCAACTTCTACACTCGCTTTTTCCATCAAAGCCAAATGTGATGCTGCCGATTTCATATCACCGGAACGCGCAGCTTCTACAGCAGCAAGGCCCGACGAATGTACACGCTCATGTGGTGCATCAAGATTATTAAAGCTAGGTAATTGGCTATATTTATCTCGGCCAATACCATTAAAATACCAATTACCTAAGCGACAAGAGGTGTGATCAGCTAAGGCCGACAAATCATCTAATTTTCCTGTAACAATGCCTCGGTAAACATCATTCTTCCAAATAACATGATCTAATTTGACGCTTTCAATAAAAGAATCCGCAGCGCTATGGTCAATAACATCGCTCATACGCTCAGACAGCTGAACTACATCACGAACGCCACCTTTTATTTGCTCAGCCGAAGCAACAACTTCACTACTGAGCATATCCACTTGCCCAATATCTTCAGAGGCGGTTGTAGTTTGCGAACTAATCTGCGCAACTAAATTAGCGATTTCGTTACTGGCTTCACTTGCCTTACGCGCTAGGTTTCGAACCTCATCAGCAACAACGGCAAATCCTCGGCCTGACTCACCTGCACGGGCAGCTTCAATTGCTGCATTTAAGGCAAGCAGGTTAGTTTGATCCGAAATATCACGAATCACACCAACAAATGTTTCAATCTCTTGTGAAACAACTCGGAGTCCTTGAACATTGGAGTTTCCATCCTGGGCTCGTTGTTGGATAACGTGAACACGTTCTAAAATTGTTTCAACAGCGGTGCGTGTTTCATCAAAAATATGAAAAGAGCCATTTAGATTAGCCTTTTCATTTTCTAGGCGATCACCTGATTCAGAGATCGTGCCCCGAACATGGGTAATCAATCCATTCCCTTCAACCCAAGCCGCGCAAATAGCTTGTTTACCATCATCTTCGTTACTCTGAGTATTCTCTTGCTCATAGCAACGGCGCGTTAAAGTCTGGTTTTCAGCCATCAAATTTTGATTTTCTTTACGAAGCTGCTCAACTTCGTTCTGCAAATCTTTTAATTGAAGGTTCAATTTTCCTGAGAAAAACATCAACAATCCCTCTGACTACAACAAGTTATCTTGCATCGTATATTTATTTATCTAGCATCATATATTGATTAAATGCTTGTTTCATCGATTTGTTTACAATTGTAAGCATTTCTTGATCTGACTCTTATCTCACCAAATAGACCTACCTATTTTCCATGCAATCTTTATCTACCCTATCCCCAGACATAAAACTGACTTAAAATTGTTATGTTTTATGACTCAAGGTAATTTAAAGGATTTATAATGGCTAAAATATCGCTTAAAGATGATCAATATAGCGCGTTAGTAAAGGCCTATTTCGCCAAGCGTTCTCAACGCCAACTGTTAAACAAAACAGAATCAATTAAAATTGCCGAACGCTTAAATGAAAAAGTAAGCCTGCCGTTTTTGAGCGAGCCAAAAGAACAGGCCGTTTTACTAAAAATAATTCTAAAAATTGATAACTATCTATATGAAAGTCTTCCTAATGAGATCTATGAACTTATTCATAACATTGACGAAGGTTTCGACGACAGTGAAGCAGCTCAATTAGCCGCTCGCTTAAGTAAGCAAGCCCATGACGATATTAGCCTGCCATTTTTAACATCTCATGTGGAATATTACTCAATCACTTTTGTACTAACGCTTATCATCAACGCAATGCGAGAAGGCTCAGACTTAGATCATGCGATCAACGTCACTAAACATCCTCTTATGATGTGTGATGATTTTCCTTTCCCTGATCTATTTTAATTAAACCCAATGTCACTAGTAGTAATAAAGACGTTATATTCAAATCCGGTGATCTGATTATCTGGTTATAGCGTAGGGCATTTACTGTATTAACCAACTAAAGGTAGCACTATGATTTCAGCAGAAGCTTCTGCAGTTCGAGACCAGCTCATAGCAAAAGGTTTGGAAACACCCACCATTGATAATGGTATGAACCAAGAGCAGCGCTATGAGAAAATCAAGGGGTTAATGTCAGACGTCGTCAGCACACTGGGTATGAACTTAGAAGACGATAGCTTACTCGAAACACCGCACCGCATTGCCAAAATGTATGTGTATGAGATCTTTTCTGGTTTAGATTACGAAAATTTCCCAAAGATCACGATGATTGAAAATAAGATGGACCTCGAAGAGATGGTCAAGGTTCGCAATATCAGCGTATTAAGCTCATGCGAACACCATTTCGTGACCATTGATGGCACGGCAAAAGTCGCGTACATACCAAAAGATAAAATTATAGGTTTATCTAAAATTAATCGCCTTGTGCGCTTTTTTAGTCAGCGACCTCAAGTACAAGAACGCTTAACTAAACAGATATTAATCGCGCTACAAACATTACTCGATACTGATAATGTGGCCGTATCAATAAATGCAACTCATTACTGTGTAAAATCGCGCGGCGTAATGGATGTAAATTCTGAAACAGAAACAACCGCACTGGGAGGTATATTCAAATCAAATCCTCGTACACGTGCGGAATTCTTAACTTAAATATTTAATGCCGAGCTTATAGCCATGATGATAGTCGTTGCTATAAGTATTCAGAATTATTGATCGAAATAAGTTATCAGCGTGGGACACTATATGCAGAGATATGACTTATCAGAACCCTACGCTACTGCGTATACAACAAGCTTATTTTGAAATTGAAGAGTTTGCTCCATCTTGAAGAACAATAAATCATAGCTAGTCCATAAAGCATCTTCGATGCACGGAAATTTCTCACCGTAAAATAGGGCTAGAGAGTAGCGTTAATCCGAAAACAGTTACTGGATTCAAACAAGTAAAAGCTACACCATGGTAATGGCACTTAGCTTCTATCAATAAACTACTAGCGCTAAACTATCTGATACACTTAGCAAGAAAATAGAAAGTAAATTGGAGTTGCATGAATGTCTGATGAGCCATTTTTCCTAAAAGAAGAGAAAGAAAAACTAGGCCTGCAACGTGCTAATGCTCAAACAGAGGCAACACTTGAACCTCTTATGTTAGGAAAGCGTGTAAAAGAGATTCGCTTAAGCCAGAACCTAACACTAGAAGAGGCAAGTAAGCTAACCGGCTTAGCAAGATCTACCTTATCAAAGATTGAGAATGAACAAATATCACCTACGTTTACCGCAGTTAATAAACTCGTAAAAGGGCTCGGTATAGATATTCCTCAACTGTTTTCACAACCCAAGCGGGGAGCGGGAACAGGCGGACGCAGAGATATAACACGAGGCGGCGAAGGCCAGCCCCACCCTACTCCAACCTATGAACACGAACTACTGGCAACACAATTAAGCACAAAAAAAATGATTCCGTACCGCACAACAGTACGAGCAAGAACATTTGACGAATTTAATGATTGGGTCAGACATGACGGCGAAGAATTTCTATTTGTCTTGAGTGGTTCACTATTACTTTATACCGAACTCTATGAACCACTAGAGCTATTCACTGGCGATTCCGCCTATTACGACTGTGAGATGGGACATGCTTTAATTTCAACCAGTGATGAAGATGCGGAAGTTATCTGGGTAACCGCGTAAGCACCGTTTTTTTTGAACAATAGCGACTAAATTAATTGTTTTAAGGTTTAGTCCCAACGGCTGATATATCTTTAAAAAATGATCTGCCTCTCTTAACCGCCATCATTAACGGCCATACTTTTTAAGAAAAAAGTTACCAACCAAATCCGGCCAAAGCAATCCCATTACCCAACGGCCACTGTCCCTTGTTTACTAGCGTTTGTAACTGCTGTTTGGTATCAGTGGCAGTAAGCGCATCCAACTCTTTCATTAAAGCTGAAATTTCATCATAAAGTGAACTAGGGTTATCCTTACTAGACCATAGTTCATAGGTATCAATCGCAAAAACAGGGTGATTCTGTTCAGTTATAAAGTTTAACCAACGCTGTAAAAGGTCCGCATCGCTCGCATCAAGGAAAGGGATCAAATGCTTATACCGCTGGTTTAGACGTCCAATAACAACTGAACTATCCGCAATCAATATAGGATAGTTCGCACTTTCCTCACCGACTGCAACACTATCATCCGTTACCGAAAAGTTCTCTAACTCTGCTTCGGAAAACAATAATAACCAAAAAAGTGGAATTGTATAATTTGCTGCACACAACATCTCTGCATTGGTGGATTGTGTAGACATATTGGGATGCTTATCCATCCCCATTAAAATAATACGTGTTCCTAACATAGCGAGTTCCTACTGCTGTTCTATGCTGTAGCCCTGATCAGCAAGAGATTTCAATAGACCATCAACACCAATCAGGTGACCGACTCCGACTAAAACAAACTCAACCTCATCATTCTCTAACATTTGTTTAATCTGAGGTAACCACTGTTCGTTTCTTTCAACTAATAAGGACTGATACATACGGGGGTAGTTTAATCTCATATCGTCGATAACATCAGCTTCAAGCCCTTGCACATCACCACTTTTCCAATGCTGAACAATTCCTTTCATCATCACTTCTGTCTCTTTCATATCAGCCAAAGTCTGACGCAAAAACGACTCTTCATTCCCTTGCCCCATATTTACAATGGAGCCAATATGCGCATCTATAGCTTCCAGCTCGCCAACCGTCTTACCATCAGCGATCGCCTGCTGAAAGTAGAATGAATCTGCCCCCGCCTGTGAAATTCCTAAACGTTTAAACTCAACAGCGAGCATGGTCAACATAACACCCGCAGGCTTCATAGAGATAAACAGATTAGGCATCAATTCACGCTGTTTTAAATAAGTATTAAGCGCTTCGTAAAGCTCTGGTGAAATTATTTGATTTAATAATCGCCCATCTTGGTATGAAAGCTGAGACATAAGCTGCATCTGGATTTGAGGGTCAGACAACGCTGCTATATCTGTTTCAAAAATAACTTTATCTGCTTCACTGTAGGCCTGATCAAATTCAACAGGAAAAGGCAGATCTTCCTCAGCCAACAGATGTACCGTTCCCCCTAAAAATAATTGATGACCATTTTTAGCTACACGCCACAACGATGTTTCAGCAAATGAATAACAACTAAATAGAAGCATAATCATATAGATAGAGATTTTCATAACGGAACCTATTCAAGAGCGAAATACGTATTAAGGAGAGTAAAAGACTTAATGAAATTAATAGACTATCATCTAACACAAGAACTAAAGGTTAAAGATTTACACTTTCAAAACATAGAAATATATTTACAATTAAAATAAATAAAAATGGTATATCCATGACAGAGCTTACATCTTCAGACCTAAACATACTGCTTGTTGAGCCTTCAACAACCCAAAGAAAAATTATTAGGAAGGAACTAAACAAAGCATTAATTGAGTCTATAGATGAAGTTCAAACAATCAAAGATGCCATCGCGCGCATTGGCATTGTCAAACCGGATTTAGTCATCAGCACTCTGCACCTTCCTGATGGTTCAGCGATGGACCTCTTAAGCCATATTCGCCAACACGCTGACACAAGTGAACTGCCATTTATGTTAGTTTCAAGCGAAACACGTCATCGCGAACTAGATCAGTTTAAACAATCAGGTGTTATTGCAATTTTACCTAAGCCCTTTACCCATAATCACCTCACAACAGCAATTAATTCAACATTAGATCTACTATCAAATGATGAGTTAGAACTAGAATATTATGATCCTGCCTCACTACGCGTACTGGTTGTAGATGATAGTAAAATGGCACGAAAAATAATTATTAATGTATTAAATAACTTAGGTATTTCACAAATAACCCAAGCAATAGACGGGTCAGAAGCCATTACCCTCTTACCTCAAGGTTTCGATCTTATTGTGACTGATTACAACATGCCGATTATCAATGGACTTGAACTGACCGAGCATGTACGAAATAGCTCCGAATACTCCCATCTCCCTATACTTATGGTAACGAGTGAATCCACCCACACCCATTTAAGTAACGTCGCAAAATCGGGTGTAAATGCGATGGCCGACAAACCCTTCGAACCCGCCATGATTAAAAAACTATTAGCCCGCATATTAGAAGAGTAGAGTTTTATAATCCGTAACTCTAATAACTGACCATCAAGAAATGACAAATACCCATAGCAGATCGTGGTAGAGAACTTATATATCTTCAAGATATCCAACTTTAGCGACACAGCTGTTTAATTAATAAACAGTCATGTTTTATAACCTCAACCCATAAGATAACGGTATAAAACGGATAAAAAAACCTTCCAAACTTGCTCTAAACTGCATACAGTGTATAATGCGCGCTTTCCCACCAGAGCAGCTTATACTGTTATCGACTACTGTTGATGCAGTCCTGCCCTAATTCCAAACAGGTAACACAAACAGATGAATTCAGAAGATCAGCTATCTTTTGCTGAGCTTGGCCTTGCGGCTTCCGTGCTTAAAACGCTAGACGAAATTGGCTATGAAACGCCGTCTCCAATCCAGGCAGCCACTATCCCTCACTTACTAGAAGGTCGCGACCTTTTAGGTGTCGCTCAGACAGGTACCGGTAAAACAGCCGCATTTGCATTGCCATTGCTATCTCGCCTAGACTTAAAAAGCCGTAATACGCAGCTTCTGATTCTGGCGCCGACTCGAGAATTAGCTATTCAGGTAGCAGAAGCCTGCCAAACCTATGCCCGCAGCCTACCCGATTTCCACGTACTACCTATATACGGTGGTCAGGCATATGACAGCCAACTTCGCCAGCTTAAACGCGGTGCGCAAGTGGTTGTTGGTACACCCGGTCGCGTTATGGATCATATGCGCCGCGGTTCTCTTAAATTAAACAACCTTCAAGCACTCGTACTTGACGAAGCCGATGAAATGCTTCGTATGGGCTTTATTGATGATGTTGAGTGGGTTCTTGAACATACGCCAAACGAACGCCAAATAGCATTGTTCTCAGCAACAATGCCAGCTCAGATCAAAAAGGTTGCTCAGACTCATCTAAACAACCCTGCTGAAATACGTATCCAATCTAAAACTGCTACAGCAACTACAATTGCCCAGAAATACTTACGTGTTTCCGGCAACCAAAAACTAGATGCTTTAACACGTATTCTTGAGATGCAAACGTTTGATGCGATGCTTATTTTTGTTCGCACAAAGTCAGCGACGGTAGAATTGGCAGAGAAATTAGCCGCACGCGGTTATGCATGCGAAGCACTTAATGGTGATATCTCTCAAAACTTGCGTGAACGTACAGTTGAAAAACTAAAACGTGGCCACATCGATATATTGGTGGCAACAGATGTTGTAGCCCGAGGCCTTGACGTTGAACGTATCAGCCACGTACTGAACTATGATATTCCATACGATACGGAATCTTATATTCACCGTATTGGCCGTACAGGTCGCGCAGGACGTTCAGGTGAAGCGATTTTATTCGTTTCTCCACGCGAACAGCGAATGCTTAAATCTATTGAACGTGCCACACGTCAACAGATTGAACAGATGCAGCTGCCGTCAACAAATGATATCAATGAAAAACGTGTAAAACGCTTTGTTGATCGCATTTCAGAAACAATTGAAAACCAAGATCTTGAGTTCTATAAAAACCTGCTAACAGAATACCAGCAAGAACATGATGCAGACCCATTGGTTGTTGCTTCAGCACTTGCTCACTTATTACAGGGTAAAACCCCACTGTTGATGAAAGAGCAGGCTCGTCCACCTCGTCGTGAAAGAGAAGAGCGTGGAGAAAGAAATGATCGTGGTGATAGAAAATCTCGTCGTCAACCACAAGGAATGTCAGCTCAGGCTAAACCGCTGAAAGACAATCCAAATGTTGAAATGCAACGCTATATGCTTGCTGTTGGCCATGAACATGGTGTAGCACCAAAGAACATTGTTGGCGCTATTGCTAATGAAGCAGATCTAGATGCAAACCTTATTGGTTCCATTGAAATCTATGACGATTGCTCAACTGTAGATCTACCAGCGGGTATGCCTAAAGCTGTTGTACAGCAGCTCCGCAAAGCCATTGTTTGCGGTCAGCGCCTGAATATCAAAGATCTATCTAGTGATGCAGCACCAAGCGGTGGTCGTGGAAAAAGAGGCCCAAGCGGTAATAGCACTAACCGTAACCGCCCACCTCGTCGCGCTAAGAAAGATACAAGAAAAAGCAAAGACAGCTAAGGGATAACTCCCCTTACTAAGCTAAGGCTTAGTTCGCTCAAAGCTTTCATCGATAAAGGACGTTACCATAAAGGAATGCCCTTAACACACCGGATATTTTGCATCCCCTTCGCAAGATATCCGGTGTTTTTATTATTGCTCTCAAAAAGTATATCTAGGCGCTTTACTTACTCCCCTACCACCATAATGGCTTCCACCTCAATATCAGCGTCTTTCGGGATCTGTTTTACGGCGAAAGCCGCACGCGCCGGATAAGGTTCAGAGAAATACTTGGCCATTACTTCATTCACTTCAGCAAAATATTTCATATCAGAAAGTAAAATAGTAACTTTAACAATATCAGATAAAGAACCACCCGCTGCATCAGCAACCGCTTGCAAGTTTTTAAATACCTGCTCTGCCTGTGCCGAAAAAGATTCGGTAATCAGCTCCATTGTTTCAGGCACCAGTGGGATCTGACCTGACATATAGACGGTACTACCTACACGCACAGCCTGTGAATATGTACCTATAGCAGAAGGTGCATTTTCAGTACTGATAATACTTTTATTCATAATCGTTCCTGTCAAAATAATTGAGTCGAATTACTTTTATAGCGTCAATCAATAGTTAGGAATTTAATCAACTAACTATAAACTTAACCTCTGTATCTACTTAGGTGGTGCTAAACTAACTCGTACTTTAGCCGGCGCATTAGGAAAGAAAATACACTGCAATACCACATTGGATTCTTCTTCAAAATAGACCATGACACCTTTACCCCGATCCAACCAACGCACTTGATCGAAATCCTGGCCATCCCAATGTTGAGCCCACAAACTAGAGCTTGCTGCGCGTCGTTCAAAAGCTATGCCGCAATACTTTTCTGCTTGCTCTCTGTAACGCTCCCCCCAACACTCAAGACTTTTTTTACATGTCGCAGAGGCCGCCCGCGTATCTGTTCTTTTATACATTTGAACACACTTTCCCCTGACTGCTGGATCAGAATATTCTCGACATTGGTCCAATTCTGCATCATTCACTGCATAAGCAGATAGCGGTAATAATAAAACCAAAAGCCCTAAAATTTTACCCATAATCCCTTCCTTAATCCGGCCCCTTTTAATTTAGCAGTTTACACCGCCATAAGGATGCTTCCTAGTTTAGAAAAATTTTCACTCACCAACAGAAGAACACGTATAATAACGGCTTTAATGTGACTCGGAAAAAGCATGCAACGTGTAGACCTGCTCCTTGTAAATAACGCCTTAGCAAATACGCGCACCCACGCACAGCGTTTGATCAAAAATAACAAAGTCACAGCCTTTTACAAAGGCATTTGGCAACCTGTTACAAAACCGGGTCTTAAACTTGATGAGCATACAGAATTTAAAGTCGAAACCGACGATGCTGATCGCTTTGTTTCACGCGGCGCTTTTAAACTTTTAGCCGCATTAGAAAAACAACAATTAGCTGTTGAAGGTTGGATCGCCATTGATATTGGACAATCAACAGGCGGCTTCAGCGACTGTCTTCTTCAAGCAGGCGTGAGCTCTGTTATCGGCGTTGAGGTTGGCCATAGCCAACTAGCTGAGAAGCTAGCAAGCGATCCTCGCGTACTATGCTATGAACGCGTTAACGCCAGAGAACTCCCTAGCGAAACCCTGCTAGAACACACTAAACAAGGCAGCGGATTTGATCTTGCAGTCATGGATGTCTCATTTATATCTCAACTTAAAATACTCCCCTCTCTTATTCCTCTCATTAAAGACGAGGGCTACCTTATCAGTCTAGTCAAACCTCAATTCGAAGTGGGTAAAGAGGGTATAGGGCGAGGAGGAATTGTTCGAGATGCTAACTTATACCCTCTAGTAAAAACCAAAGTAATCGATTGCTGCGAGTCTTTAGGTCTTCAAATCTGCGAGTACTTTGAAAGCCCAATAAAAGGTGGCGATGGAAATAGAGAGTTTTTACTTATAGCAAGAAAAGCATAAGAAGCGAACAACGTACCCAAACCGCTCCTACCCTTATATATTGAATAGAGTGATTACCCTTAACTTAACGCTGAAAAGCTACATGTTTACCTATCAGCGTTTACTGAAAACTATCCAACAACTCAATATGCTTCTGCCTTGCAAGCTCCTGACGGCTTTGAGACTTATCTAAGGTTGCTGATTTCTCAGCATCTGACATATTGCTCCACTGCATAATTTCCTTAATAGATCGATAGCACCCCAAACAAACATCATTATCATCTAGGCAGCAATTGCGAACACAAGGTGAGCTAAATGGTTTTGCTGTTACAACCGGTTTCATTTTTTCACCTCTTTGTATCATACCTTCAACAAACCTAAACACACATCCAATAAGCATAGCAAAAAACCAAGAATCTCACCCAATGTAGGATTTTTTAAAAAAAGAAGGAACCTAGTTCTTAATAATGCATCCAAGTATGCAAGATACAATTGGATGGGTTAGGAATAATAATGAAGAAAATTATAGTGGCATCAATTATTGCTTTAAGTGGATTGGGCCTTAGTAGTCTAGTAATCGGCACCGAAAGTGCTTCTACCGAAGACCCTCTCCAAAACAAAGTGTCCACTCGCTTAGCCGTGGCTACATTTGCAGGCGGCTGCTTTTGGTGTACTGAGTCTGATTTTGAAAAGTTAAAAGGCGTTGTCCAGGTTATTTCTGGATACAGTGGTGGTGTAAAACCTAACCCCACTTACAAAGAGGTTTCATCGGGGCAAACAAAACATACTGAAGCGATTCAAGTGTTTTATGATCCTAATGTAATCTCTTACGAAGGTTTGCTAGAACGCTTATGGCGCGGTATGAACCCTACTGATGGCAAGGGCCAGTTTGTTGACCGTGGGCAACAATACAGACCTGCAGTTTTTTACCACAACGATGCACAGAAAAAAGCGGTTGAAGCCTCCATTGCTAAATTAGAGAAATCTGGCGTTTTTGATCAACCAATGGCCACTGAAATTAGCCCTTATACAAGTTTTTATAAAGCCGAAGATTATCATCAAGATTATTACCTCAAAAATCCTATTCGCTATAGTTACTACCGGAACGGGTCAGGTAGAGATCAATATCTCAGCAGCCGCTGGGGAGATGAGCTAAAAATTGATTACACACAATATACTAGCCAAGCTTCTGTTGCTGATGTAGCAGCCGATCGTTTCGTCACACCGTCGGAGCATTATCTACGCTCGGTCTTAACACCTTTACAATTTAATGTGACACAAGAAGACGGTACGGAACGCCCATTCGACAATGCATATTGGGACGAGAAACGTGAAGGAATTTATGTAGATATTGTTAGTGGAGAGCCTCTTTTTTCATCAAAAGATAAGTTCAAATCAGGTACAGGCTGGCCTAGCTTCACACAACCTATTCAGGGCGTACCGATCATTGAAAAAGAAGATAATTCTCTTTTTATGAAACGGGTTGAAGTAAGAAGCTCTAAAGCGGATTCTCACCTTGGTCATATCTTTAATGATGGTCCCGCTCCTACTGGACTTCGCTATTGCGTCAATTCAGCATCGTTACGCTTTATAGCAAAGGAAGATCTTATCAATGAAGGATATGCAGAATTTGCATCTTTATTTGAATAAAGGGCGTGATATTGTCATAGATGTGATTTAAAAAACGTTACTGAAAGGGTTAAGTAAAGCACCTAACCCTTTCAGTCTATCGATTATTCCATTCAATACATTCGTTGAGCGCCACACCAGAGCCACCAAAAATATCTAAGGCGCTTCCTATCGTCAGATCAACTTTTCCTCCAGACAAGTGCTCAACCAATTTAAGGTCATCTAAAGAGCGGGCGCCTCCTGCGTAGGTCACCGGTATTGGGCAAGAAAGACCAAGCAGCTTAACAAGATCCTCATCAATACCCCCCTGAAGCCCTTCCACATCAGCAGCATGAATTAAAAACTCAGCACAGTGCGATGCTAGCTCAGACAATGTCTCCGTATTAACCTCCATATCTGTGACGGTTTGCCAACGATCTGTAGCTATATGCCAACCCGATTCAGTACGCCTACAACTCAGATCTAAAATTAATCGCTCTACACCCGTTACCGCTTTAATCGTTTCCAGCCTTTCCCAACTAAATTGACCATCGACGAAGAGATATGAAGTCACAATTACATGGGAAGCTCCGGCCTGTAAAAACTCTTCTGCATTGCTATTGTTAACCCCACCACCAAACTGTAATCCACCAGGCCAAGCTGCTAACGCTTTCAACGCTTGCTCCTTATTACCGGGGCCTAATGCAATTACATGACCGCCCAAAAGCTGGTGTGTCTTATACAGCTCCGCATAATAAGCCGCATCATATGTACTAACAAAATTAGTATCTGCGCCACTCTCATTTAAGCTACCACCAACTATCTGCTTAACCTGACCTTGATGCAGGTCTATACATGGACGAAACTGAGTCAAAAAAAGCTCCAAATAATTAAGATAATAATTAGATATATTTTAACGATCTAAAAAAAGAAGGTACATTTTTATCTCTATAAGATTTATATAGCAATAACAGTTCAAATGAAGTTTGTAACTACAGTGATAAGAATACCATCACTTCAAATGCTGCCGAATACGCTTGCAGTCATATTCATTGTACTGTTTTTTGTATCCGTTACGTTGCTTATGCAAGCGATTCATCTTCTTACTATCTCCCCCCTTTCGCTTAAGGTTAGTAAGCTGCTTTATCGAATCTTGTATAGACTGGCATCGCTGGATCAACGCTTTATCGTCAGCAGACGATAAGGTAGATCCGAAAAGGGTGAGTAAAATGAATCCATTAATTATCCATCGAGTTGTCATAACCACTCCCTGTAAAAACAACTTTTAATATCTTTTTTTAGCCGAGATCACTTTCACTAAGTAGCCCTGACTTTCTACCGGCATTTTAGTACGTAAGCTAGACCATACATGCTCACTCGACGATCGGTTAATTATATTAAACGCCTCTTCTCGCTGAGAAGAGAAGCTTCTTAATACATTACCCGCTCCGCCATTATAAGCAGCAATAACACAATACTCTTTACTAACCGGGTTGCGAACCTTCACTAAATAACGAGTTTGTAAAATATGCAAATAAGCACACCCCATACGAATATTATTTTCAATATTGAACAAATAGGAGGCCGATGGCGTACCTGCGTAGCCATGAACCTCTTCAAACGCGTCCCTACCTGCGGTTGTTGGTACAATTTGCATAAGGCCATAGGCGGGCACCCAACTCACGGCATAGGGGTTAAAATTACTTTCAGTTTCAATAATGGCGTAAACAAGTGCTGGGGCTAACTGATATTTTGCAGCGTAACGCTCTACATAAGATGCGTATTTATGTTGTCGAGTAAGCTTATGCTGTTGAAGTAAAGGGAATTCAACGTAAGAGACACTTTTCTGTGAGCCGTCTGACATTTTAATCTGACGGGTATGAACACCTTGATTCAACAAATAGGCAGCATAACGATCTGCCCTCCACGCCCAACGAATCGGCTTATGATCTTGATCAACAATTTGATTGAATAAAAAAGGCTCATCTCCAAGCACAACCTCTTGATCAGAAAATAGGTCTACTTTCTCGGGGTTAGCCGGCGTCAAAAGCGTCTTGATAATTGATTGCTTTAAGAGCTGCTTATTTTGACTTTCCACTCTGACAATACCCGTTTCAAAATCAACTAGCGCGCGACTCGTATAGCCATCAGTATATTTCACATATTCTTTCGGGGATGGTTTTACCGAATCATCACCACCCCAAGCAGACGATATATGTGTAAGAAAACTATCAACTCGCTTTATATCGTTTACTAACGACTGAGGATTCGTGACCCAACTCCTTGCTTTACTCTGTGCGCGAGAGACAACAACATCTTCGATAGACCCTCCTCCTGCTACGCCCTGAGCAATACGAAAGGCATCATGCGTTGTGCAACCGACTAAGGTTAATGGCAAAGATCCCAGCAAAAATTTTCTTCGCGTTAAGGGCATAAACACCTCATTTATAACGACACAATCAGTTAAAGAGAAAAAGTTATGATTCAAACATCAGTTATCATGAGTCCAAACTAATGCCACGCCGCTTTTTTAAAATCCAATAAAAATAAAATAATAACGATAAAATTCAAGAAGTTAAAACAAAAACCATTAACTTTACACCTGTAAAGTACACCTAGGTCTTAATTTCAAATAGGATAGAATCCTGTATTAAACAAGAGAGTTCTTATATAAATAGAATCGTCTACTTAAATTAATGATCGTTTTAGTATCATACAAGCGTTATTATTTTTATGGCTAGCTACAATAAAAGATCAACTAAAAGATCAACTAAAAGAGATTAACACCTTGGCTTTCTCTGTTTTACTTGCAAGACAACCAATTCTTGATAAGGAGCTCAATACGATTGCGTACGAGCTGTTATATAGAGACGCAAAAGGTATAACCCTTTGATGGAACTCAAGCAACGGCAGAAGTCCTGTTAAACGCCTATAGCAGCATATTCCAAAATAACCGTGTTCAAGCTATTCCTGCGTTTATTAATTTCAATGCAGAATGGATTTATAATGGAAACCTACCGGCCCTTAGGCCCGAAGCCTTAGTACTAGAAGTACTGGAAGACGTAGCAATCACTGATGAAATTATCCACAGACTGCATACTCTTTCCGATAACGGCTACCGCATTGCTCTCGATGATTTTATCTATGATGAAAGCTGGGAACCTGCCTTAAAACTAGCGAAGATAGTCAAGATTGATATTCAGCTTCTTTCACCTACTCAACTCATTCAGCATGTCACTGCGCTGAAAAAAAAGAAGGTGACTTTACTGGCCGAAAAAGTAGAAACCTATGAAGAGTTTCAATACTGTAAGGAACTTGGTTTTAAACTTTTCCAAGGCTATTTTTTCTGTCGCCCACAGCTCATCGAGGGACGTAAATTATCCTGTGATGACCTAATAACCCTTCAACTAATTGCAGAGTTAGAAAACGCTAAGGCGACACCTAAATCAATTGAAGCGATCATATGCAAAGATCCAGAATTTGTTTTAAAGTTATTAAAAATCGTTAACTCAGCCCGTTTTTCTCTATCGAGAAAGATCAATAATATCTCCGAAGCGATAATTGCATTAGGCATAGATGAACTAAAAAAATGGGCTCTGCTTATTAATACTACCCAGCATCCTCATGTCTCCAATGCATTAACCCAAGAGATACTGACTCGTGCACGCATGTGTGAACTCGCTGCGGCAAATTATGATGCCGTAAATTCTAGTACTGCATTTTTAATAGGCATGCTTTCAGGTATGGATGCTATGTTAAATCTAGAGCTCAACGATATTATGGAGCAATTGCCCGTTTCCAAAGAGGTCTCAAATGCACTGCTTAAAGGATCGGGGACTCTAGGGCAGTTACTCAGTGATGTAAAAAACTATATGGCTGGCGAATGGGCTGTGCTTAACGATTCACATATTACCGATTCACTTGGCCATGCACAGGAAGAGAGTTTACGCTGGGTACAAGATACCCTACAAGAAATTAACTATCGCTAAGACTCAAATCGATTAAGCTCAAAAGTAATACTGCCACCTTTGTAAATTTCTAAATCCATTGGTTCACTTCTCACTAACTTAACCAATCCAACTCCAGGTGCATACCACTCGGTCTGCGTAACGGTAATATCTTGATAACCTAAGCGTGGATCAGCGTAAAGACTAATAACACCTGAAGCTTCTACCTTAACGCAATTCTCAAATCTACCTGCAGGCACAACCACACTGCTATTTAACGCGACAATTTCATAAGTGAGGCTAAATGCTTTTTTACTTGGGTCAGGTAGCGCTGAGCGCAGGCCATGTAAAGCATAAGAACGAGTTTCTGCCACCCAACTACGTCCCACTTCTAGATCCTCCTTATTAGGGAGAATTTTTATCTCTTTGTCATCAAACCTAGGGGTTAGCTCCACTACTGTACGTTTTGCAATTCGATAGCTACCCGTATCATCTTGCAATATATAATAAACGGTCCCATCGCTAGTCCTACGAGCGAAAACAGGCATACCACTGTAATCCCCCTTCAGGTCGATAGGCCCTAAATTCGTGATACTAAATTGTCGCTTCTGTGTTGTGTCAGTTAAATCTTCAAAAACGCTGTAATGCCACTCGACACCTTTATTGACGGGGAAATAATCATTTTCAGAAATATCCCCCTGACACCCCACTATAATGACTGACATTAAGAGAATACAAATAAAGCGCATATTACTTCTCCGGTAACGCGGGGTCTGGAAGCTTAACAAACTGTAAACCTAGATATTTCTGCCCTGCTCTATTTTTTTGTTTAGCGCCTTTTTCAATGGCTTGATTAGGGTTCAGTTCACCTAATTGTAGATTCCCATTATTTATTTCTCGAATTGCTGTTTCTAATTTACCATGCAAACCTAAATCATAATCCAGCTGAAAAGCTCTTGGCTCCTCTGCTAACTGATGATCAACCGTGGATGTTAACCACATATAAATACGACCTTCACTACCCATTTCTTTGTCTGGCTCTTCAACCACGGCATAATGTAATAGAAACCTTTCAGGTAAAGCGGTCTTGCTTGGCCAGCCCTGTGTCTCTTTCCAGCCCTGATAACTTAAGCTATAGAAGCCTATAGCTAAAATGATTAATAATGCTTTTACACCCCAAAAAATCCTGCTACAGATCAGCGAAAGCAGCACTAATGCAGTAAAAAAGACATAAGCTAAGGTTAAACCAAATAGCACTTCATTCATTTATCAATCGCCTTTACTAAACTTTTCTGTAACTGATTTATATTAGTAACTTGCCCTGCAGAAGTAAGTGAAAATCGCACGACCGTCTTCTCATCGCCTTCCTCTGCTAACACTGTTGTCTGATAATAAAGGACTTTCATCACCGGATTCACTTCAGCTAAATACACAGTCACTGGAACCTTTTTCTTTGTTTCACTCTTGAAATAATGGACATTAATAACAAACTCTCCCGAAGGACGTCCTCTAATCGTTAACACCTCTTGATTAAGCGGATTAATAATCTCTTTACCATTCACAACTTGTGTATCATTCGCCAACCCCCGATCATCACGATCAAGGTGCATTAACCCATCCTGAGCTTTTTTGTACCAAACTTTCGTTCCTTCAGGCCCTGTTGCCCATACATCAATGTCATTTGGATCTCCATCAGGCCAACTCACTGTAATAATAAATTCGGCTTTTGGATCAATAATGCCCGATTTAGCCGGAGGGTTTAAAAGCAATAAAGCGATCAGAAAAAGAAAAGTAAACGTTAATAAAACGTTAAAAAGAAGATCCGTAAAGGGATCTATATCAAAATTACTTTTGCGCTGAAAGAGGGACACCGCCTTCACCTCTATCATCTACAAGCAAGTCGGCAGTGGATAAACTAAAATCAATCGCCTCTAACAAAAGCCTATCAGCACAACGGTCAACCAATAACAACTGAATACCTAAAGACATACTCGCAATTAATCCAACCATCGTTGTGTTCATTGCGACCCCCATCCCTTGGGTCATCTGCTGCATTAACTCTTTTATATCAGAGATATCCAATTGTTCGAACGCAGAGATTGAGCTAAGCATCAAAACAAAACCAACAACGGTGCCCAATAACCCCAATTTAATAACAACCCCAGCCATAAACCAGCCAACTTGATGGGTTCCCCGCAAGGATTCAGCTAATACTTCCGTTGCTAATGTTTTATCAGGTTCTGAATGACTATTTAGCACTTTGCCCAAAAAGCCTTTAATGACTGACCGTCCCTCGAGTGAATCTTCCGATAAGAGCCTTAGATCATCTAGACTCAATTTTTTAATCTTAAATAGCATTAAAGACTGTGAAGCAATAAACCAGCTACGGTAACCACAATGAACAGAAACGGCGATGAACAGGATAAAAATTAGTGAACTAATTCTTGTAATATCTTGCGCAAAAATAGTGTGGAACAGATGCAGATCCCAACTTAGGAAAAGAAAGAATACAATCAGGCCCGCTAACAAGAGCCAATATAAAAACGTTGTATAGGTATATTGAGTAGACATCACTTTCCTATGCTTATCTTGCATTACAACTTCAGACTATAAAGGAGCCTGATAGAGAAACAACTAGAAGCACAAGAAAAAGAGACCAAAGAATAGATTAAGGCAAGCACAAAGTAGCAAGACTCCTACAAGGTAATTCAGGCACTTTTATTATAAATAATAAGACGGGAGCTATTGACTATAATGAAACACAAGATTTATTAAATCTAAATTACAGTAATCAACCTACTGAAAAATAAGGTTTTTAAAAGCTGTTCCTTTTTCAAGCAATAGGTTGAAATAGCGCTATTTGTGGGTGCTCAGCATGTTAACCAATTATTACTAACAAGTTTATCCACAGAGTTTGTTGATAACAAAATTGACTCAATAATTTTGTTATCACTGCACAGAAGACTAGCTATCTATCACTGATAATTCAGGCAGTGAATATAGCTAGGTAAATCAGCAGCAAGGAAAAGAGCACTACAAAATACCCTAAATTCCACACTCGCCAAACACTATTTATTCTCGTTAACCGATTCAAGCGTAGAAACTAAGTCTTTAAAGGCTTCACGGTTAGAATCATTTAACCCCATCAGAATTTGATGCGCTGAGATTATTCGCTCTTTCATCTCATCCACAGACTCTTGCACAAAAGGAAGCTCTTTCAAGTCCTTAATACTGGTGGGAAGTTCTTCAAGTAATATAAAAATATGATCAAAGCCCATTGTATACAAAATACTAGTAATATCAGGGTTTGTAGAGACTAGTGTAGGCTTACCAAGATTAGCATCACTCGCTTTAATAGATAACTTTGCAATAAGGCCTAATGAGGTGCTATCAATACCCTCAGCCTGAGTCAGATCGATTAAAATATTAGACACAGATGCTTTAGCTAGAGCGTCATTTATATGACAATCCAACGAAGTACAGAGCGTTAAGCGTACATCACCTACAAACTTTAAAACAAAGCTGCCATCAACCAACGCCGAATAAATTGAACCTTCTTGCATTATTTACTGCCTGCAAACTGTCATTATTGCAATATCATCAGGTGCATCATTTATAATATTAGGAAGCAATGCTTCCTTAATTACATCTGGGCCAGCACCATTCGCCGCAATTACAACATCAATAAGTCTCTGCTCTTTAGCACTCATATTCCCTTCAGGTAACATCTCTAAAATGCCATCCGAGAACAATGTAATTTCAAACTCATCTAACAACTGTAACTTTCGCTCATCAAATAAAGGTTCAGGAAAAAGCCCTACCGGCATTCCCCGCCCTTCTAGAAAGCGTGTACCAACTGCATCAGTCAAAATAGGCATAGGATGATGCCCACCTACAGCATAGGTCAAACTGGCCTCTTTGCTATCAAAAAGACCGATAAAAATACTTAAATGTTTTCCTAATCCAGTGTCCAACAACTCCGAATTGATACGGTAAAGCGTATTCACCGGCGATAAAATATCGAAACTTGAAGAGCGGTTATAATTCCTGACCAATCGGTTAGTCATGTTTTTTAACAGCACTGTAACTAAGGCAGATGAAGCACCATGCCCTGATACATCAGCTAGATAAAACATCGTTTTATCAGCGTCAATGGGGACCACATCAACAAAATCGCCACTTAAATACAATGAAGGAATTAATAAGTAACGAGCCAACAACCCTCCAACATTCAGCTCCTTATCAGGCAGCATATTCTGTTGTATTTGCAACGCTGCTTGCTGATCAATTTGAAGCTCACTGAGGCTCTTTTCTAACTCGTTTCGATAATGAAGCTTCTTCTCAATTAAGTCAGCAAGAAGTAAAAGCTTAGAAATAGAATCAGAAAAATCCGCACTCTTTTCAGCTATCTCGCTTTGAATAAAAACATCATTAGCCCCTTTTCGTAGTGCCAATAAAACCTGGTCACACTTAGCTTCCGGCATCAATACAAGTATAGGCTTAGGGGAATGGAGTTCAGCTAGGGAGGCAATATCGTCAACAGTGAAGGTTTCACTTAAACCCGCGATTATTAGTGAAAAGTCATGCTCATTGAGCAACTCTTTAGCATAATCACAATTATAAGCAGTTGAAACTTTTACCGGACGAAGTTCTATATGACTACAGGCATCAACAATCGAATCAATGGCTTCCGCAACATGATCAACTAATAAAATAGTTTGGTAAGTGTCTCTCATAACCTAGCCCTATTAAATAGGCGAAGATCTATGAGACAACAGAGTAGATGCTGCTGCCTTAACATACAATGAAAATTTATAAGTAACATTGCGTAAAAATTCAAAAACCCCAGCCTAAAATGTAAAGCTGGGGTTATGATTAACACTAGAAATTACTTTCATCATAATTTTCGCCATCGCCATCTACGATGGAAAAGGCTCGTTTCTGAAGATAGGCATCACGAACAAAGGTATATTTATCACCAGAGATCAGTTTTTCGGCTTCAAGTAATTCGGCGCGATCATTAATAATCCGCGTCGCATACATCGCATTACGAGCACCGTTATCATCTAACTGGCGTACAGGATCAACAAGATAATCAGGCACCCTGCCAATACCATCACGCACAGTTGTTGGGCCAAAGAAAGGCAAGACCAAATAAGGACCGCTTTCTACTCCCCAGTACCCAAAGGTCTGCCCAAAGTCTTCATCGTGCTTTTCAATACCCATTGGTGTAGCAACATCAATTAGACCGGCCAAACCAAAAGTAGAATTAAATGCGATACGAGCAAAATCTTGTGTCGCATTGCTGAACTTACCTTGCAGCAAGTTATTCAACAAAGTTCCGACATCAGATAAGTTTCCGAAAAAGTTACTAACACCCGTTTCAGCAATATCAGGCATAATTGCTTTGTAACCTTGAGAAACTGGCTTTAGTGCATAAGTATCTAAACCGTCATTAAAGCTAAACATCGCTCGGTTGAAACCTTCCCATGGATCAACTTCAACGTCAGCAGCAACAGAAGGCTGACTTAACATGATTGATACTGCACCAGCAACCAACAAACTACGTAATTTGGCTTTCATCCAGTTTCCCTTAAATTTGCTCACAATATTGAAGCTCTATTTTAGCTGAGTTAAGTAGATATGAAAAACAGGAAACGCGCTTATTTTCAAAAACAGCACAAAAGTAGTGATTATTTATAACGAAAAAAGGCTTCCCGAAGGAAGCCTTTTCTAAATTTCCGTAAGGAAATGTCGACTTAGAAGTCTAGACGGTAACCGATCTGCGCTTTATCACCGAAAGATGCATCATCGCTATCGTTATCGATGTATTCAGCAAATACACGGCCGTTACCCATAACGCGAGTAACACCTAGACCCCACTGATCAAGATCAGTAGTTAGGCTGTTGTCATCAAAAGTAGCGTAACGAGCGTATACAGATGTAGTACCTACAGTGTATTTACCCATCAAGTGAGTCGCATCTTGCTCTAGTGATGTACCAGTGTCTTTCTCACCATCTTCGTGAGTTAGCGCTACTGCAAATGGACCAGATTTGTAAGAAACAGCAAGACCCCAAACATCAGTATCTTCAACACCGCTCTCAACACTTGCAACAGAACCAGAGATTGTTAAACCGTTAACTGTATAGGTTGCAGCAACGTTGTAACCATCAACAGTATCATCAAGCGTACCATCTGAATCTGAACCACTAGATGCGAATACACCACCAGCAATAATTGTTAGACCAGAGATGTTTGGTGAGTAGTAAGCAATCGAGTTATCAACACGTTTGAAGTCTACTGCACCGTTAAGGGTTCTAGCTGCAACGTAGAAACGTTCACCATAACCGTTAGCACCCGGATTAAATACGCCTACTGGCGCATTGATCAATAGGTAGTGAGGGTGGTACTGACGACCTGCTAGCACTTTACCCCAATCGCCTTTAGCACCGATGTAAGCCAAACGTTTACCAAAGATACCAGAGCTATATGCCCCAGAATCCGCTGTAGAAACGTTTGCTTCCCAATGGAAAAGACCCGTAGTATTTTCTAAGCCTAGATCAACATCGCCTTTAATACCAATGCGAGAAGACTGGTCAACAAGATCTAGATCAGAATCTTCTGCCTGCTCCAAACCAATACGGAAAGATCCGTATAGCGTAGCATCAGCCTGTGCGATCATTGGTGCAGTCATAGCGCCAGCTACAGCTAGTGCAATCAGTGACTTTTTCATCAACATTTCCCCTTCAATATATTCAACATACTAGTAGTGAACTTTTAATTTTTTCTTATCGCAGCGCGCTCTAGGCGCACTTACTATATGAAAATACTACAAAAGAAAAACTTTTCAAACTAATGAATAAGTTTTTCTTATAATTTTTTAGTCGGCGAGACTACTAATAACTTTAATTCTCGCTTTATTCACCGCTTCAGCCTGTGGCAATAGAGTTAATAAACTCTCTTATAACAACACGTTAAGCAGGTGATTATAAATAAATTTCGCGCATTACATCATACCCCTCGAGCATGTGCAACCTTTGACTACATAATACATCTAAATACAGGCCCGACAAAAGTAGTACTTCCTTTATCCCTTGACCTATATCAAGGTATTACTTTACCCCACTGCTGTTTTAGACGTTTTTCAGAAACAGTCTTTTGTGTACCCAACTGCTGAGCAAAGAGTGAAACTCGGTACTCTTCAATCAACCAACGATACTCTTCTAAATTAGGATCATAGATGCCTTGTTCTACATTTCGCTGAAAGCGTGTCTTATATTGGCCATAAAACTTTTCTAGCTGATCACTTAGTAAACTCTCTTGCCTTAAATTACGTCTAAATTTCTCTAGACGTATCTCTATTGCTTTCAAATATCTGGGATAATGCATCAAGACTTCATGGGGCTGCGTTTTTATAAACTGAGTCCCTAACAGTTCAGCCAGTTGTTTTTTAATATCATTCAGCACAGGCACTTCATTTAATTGTACTTTACCTTTCAACTGCTTTTGGATTTGGTGGTAACTATCAAATAATTGGCTAATAACTATTAGTAAACTCTCGCAAGCTGGCACAAGCTCAGCTTTACATCTACTTAGCCGCTCCTCAAATTGTTCCGAATTGCGAATTAAATCATCATCCAATTTAAGCAACTGTCTAACTGAGTGCCAGATAACCTCTTCCATAAACGTTTGCTTATTTAAAAGCCCTGAACTGCGTAGGATAACTTTAGTGAGTTTTTCATTACTTAACGCTTTCCGAGCAAAACGAACTTGCTCTCGCATATTGAGCACAGCCAGCCTTACTATGCCATCAACACTTAGATTATTCGCTTCAGCTTGGTGAGGTTTTAAACATAACGTAACACTCTCTCCCCTATCAACAAGCGCTGGATAAGCTTCAATTTCGACGCCCGCATACTTATTCACTTTACAACTAGGTTCAAGTACTCCAAAGTCCCAATCTGTTAATCCCTCTCGTCCCCAGCTGCTCTCCTCACTTCTATCTGAACGTTCAGTTAATCGCTGACTGATTTGAGAGGCATACTTACTATTTAATTGCTCCCAGTCTCTGGACTCATCTAGCAGATGCCCGTTTTCGTCAACTAAACGCAAATTCATATGCAGGTGATTTTCTAATACAGTCTCACGTAGCTCTCGCGGCTGTATTCGAACACCCGTCATCCTAAGTAGATGATGCGCAAAAATCTCATAAAGATCCCCTACACCAAACTCCACTGCTTGCATAAAAGCATCAACATAGTTTGGAACCGGAACAAAATGCTTTCGCTGCTGCTTAGGCAATCCTCTAAGAATTGCGGTACATTTTTCCACCAGCATCCCTGGAACCAGCCATTCAATTGTTTTCAAAGGGAGAGACGTTAATAAAGGCAGAGGGACTTGCAAAGTCACACCATCATCATTAGCTCCCGGTGCAAAATGATAAAAGAGTTTCAGCCGCGCACCCTCTAGATTTAAATGATCGGGATAAATACTTTCAGAAACATGATCAGCAGAACGCTGGAGGATATCCTCCTCCTGCATGACTAAACACTCAGGATTATCTTGTTCAACACGCTTACGCCACTTTTCGAAACCCGCGCCATTAACTATATGTTCACCTGATAAGCTTTTAAGCCGCAAACGATAGAATTCGTAAAGCTGTTCCTCATCGACGAGCAGATCCTTCCTACGAGACTTAGCTTCTAATTTCTCAATCCCCTTAAGTAAGGCTCGATTCTTTTGCACAAACCGAGCTGAACTATTTAACTCACCTTCAACCAACGCTTGACGGATAAAGATCTCATGAGAAATTTCAACATCAATTTTCCCGTAGCTCACTTTTCTTTTAGGCACAATGATCATGCCATAAAGCGTCACCTGCTCCGTAGCGACCACCTCAGCTCTTTTTTTCTCCCAATGAGGCTCACTGTAATTTTTCTTAATCAGACTGGGGGCTAATTTCTCGGCCCACACAGGATCGACTTTAGCGATACAGCGGGCATAAAGCTGGCTAGTTTCAACCATCTCTGCAGCCATAACCCATTTAGGGGCTTTTTTATAAACAACAGAACCAGGAAAAAGAAAAAATCGTCGATTGCGCGCACCTAAATATTCTTTATTTTCTTGTTTAAAGCCCATATGACTTAATAGGCCCGCCAATAACGAGCGGTGTATAGATTCGTAAGATGCGGCTTCCTCACGCTCAACAAAGCTGTGTTCTTTTGCCTGTAATTCTTTACAAATAATATGTAACTGACGGTGAGTATCACGCCACTCGCGCATACGCATGTAGGAAAGAAAGTTCTTGTTACAGTATTTTCGTAACTGATTTTGGGTTAACTCTTGCCGTTGCGTCTCATATAATTCCCAAAGATTAACAAACGTCATAAAGTCAGATTCTTCATGGGCATAAAGCTTGTGCTTTTCATCGCTAGCTTGACGTTTATCTTGCGGCCTTTCCCTTGGGTCCTGTATCCCCAATGCACTTACTATCACTAACATCTCACGGAGACAGTTATTACGCGCCGATTCGATCACCATCCGCCCCAAACGCGGATCAATAGGGAGTTTAGCCAACTGCCAACCAATGGTTGTTATCTGACGTTTTGAGTTCACTGCTCCCAGTTCCTGCAGCAACTTAAAACCATCATTAATAAAACGATTATCTGGCGGATCAACAAATGGGAACTCTGCAATATCACCTAACTTAAGCGACAACATTTGTAGAATCACGGCCGCTAAGTTTGTGCGTCGAATCTCTGCATCGGTAAATTCAGGGCGGCTAACAAAGTCTTCTTCCGAATAAAGACGAATACAGATACCATCAGATACTCGACCACAACGACCCGCTCTTTGGTTTGCACTGGCTTGAGAAACGGTTTCAATAGGGAGGCGTTGCACTTTTGAGCGATAGCTATAACGACTAATACGAGCCAGCCCAGTATCAATAACATATTTTATACCGGGAACTGTTAGGGATGTTTCTGCTACGTTAGTTGATAAAACCAAACGGGTCCCCCTCGCCCCTTTTCCTTGCTGGAACACCCTATTTTGTTCCGCAAGTGACAGACGAGCGTAGAGCGGCAATATATCCACATGTTTAAGCTCAGCCTTACGCAAAAGGTCAGCGGTTTCTCTTATATCTCTTTCGCCAGGCAGGAAGATCAAAATATCGCCTTGCGGCCCCTTTCCCTGTTTTCTCTCCATATGTAAGAGTTCTTCAACAGCTGCCAAAATCCCCTGCTGCATATCCACTGTCTTTTCATCATCGGCAGAATAATCATGCAAAGGACGATAGAGCATCTCAACAGGATAAGTTCGACCTGAAACTTCAATAATAGGTGCATTATTAAAGTGTTTTGAGAACCGTTCAAGGTCAATTGTTGCAGAGGTAATGATCAACTTAAGATCAGGACGTTTAGGCAATATCCGTTTGATATACCCTAAAAGGAAATCAATATTTAGACTTCGCTCATGAGCTTCATCAATTATCAATACTTCATATTTCTCAAGAAAACGGTCATGCTTAGTTTCCGCAAGCAATATACCGTCCGTCATCAGCTTCACTTGAGTCGAGTCGTTAACCTGCTCATGAAAACGAACCTGATAGCCAACTCTCTCACCCAGCGTCGTATTCAGCTCTTCGGCTATTCGAGTCGCAACCGTTCTAGCAGCAAGCCGACGCGGCTGCGTATGACCAATCAGCCCTTTACAACCTAAACCTAATTCAAGACATATTTTAGGAAGCTGAGTGGTTTTACCTGAACCAGTTTCACCAGCGAGAACAACCACTTGATTATTTAAAATCGCTGCAGCAATCTCTTCTCTACGGGCACTAATAGGCAGATCAGAGTATTGAATATCTTGGCTTAAGCCTTTTTTCAATTCAACCTGTCGACAAGACGCATCTATTGCATCAGACAAAACAAGTAAGGCTTCCTGATTAGCCCCCTCACGTCGAGCTCGATCTAATCGACGCTTTAAACGGTAGCGATCAGCAATACGGCAATCAGGTAAGCGAGCAGATAACAGCTCAATAGAGAGGGTCAAAACACGTACATCCAAAACATAATTTAAAGTAAAGCATTCTACCTTATGAGGGTAACAGCACCAACTGATACAGCACGGCATAACCGCTATAATCACCTAATATGAGCAGTCACATCTTGGTTTACGGCCTGTTTTTATATTTAAATACCCAAAAGTGCTAATTAAACGCCAAAGAAAAATCCCCCCATATACTAAGTATTATGGCTAATTTTCTTGAACATTTTCTATTAAGCCGCAAAAATACAATCCAATTATGATTAAAGAGAATAATTCATGCGTAAATTTGAAGACTCATTACCACTTCAACTCCTTAAAGCGCGTGAAGCCAGTATGCTTTTTTTCCGCCCATTGCTAAATGAGTACTCTTTGACAGAACAGCAATGGCGCGTATTGCGCGCACTTCATGAATACAAAGAGATGGAATCAAAAGAATTAGCAACAAGCTGCTGCCTTTTAAGTCCCAGCCTTACAGGTATTCTCACACGCCTCCAGCAACAAGGTTATATAACCCGGAGAAAATCAACCGAAGACCAGCGTATAACGCTTATTAGTTTAACAAGTAAAGCCAATAAATTAATTCAACATTTAAGCCCTGAGATTGAAGCTAGATATAAAGCTTTTACTAACCGTCTAGGTGAAAAGAAGCTTGAACAATTAATGGATATCATCAAAGAACTTTCTAAAATCGAGCCATAGCGCTTAGCTTCTAGCCATAAAAACACTGATGCATCTCTTTTGAAAATGCACGCCTTCCTATTAACTGTTGACCAAAGAACTTATAAATGGAATCCAAAAAGGCGCGATTAGATCGATTTATCTCAATCAAAACAGGTATTAACCGCCGTGATGTCAGGCAGCTGCTTGCGCAAAAGAGAGTATTTATAAATGGCCAACCAGCAACAACAACCAATCAAGTTATCGATCAATTCACGCAAATAGAGTGTGATGGAAAGTGCCTTCAGAACAACAAACCAATCTACATAATGATGAACAAGCCTGTAGGGGTTATCAGCGCCACCAAAGATGATCAACACAAAACAGTTATAGACCTATTGCAACCCCAGTACGCCGATCTCCATATTGCAGGCAGACTAGACCTAAATTCGTCGGGTTTACTACTACTAACCAACCATGGCGAATGGTCACGCAACCTAACATCACCTAATAAAAAAGTTAACAAAGTCTATAAAGTGACGTTAGAAAAACCACTAACTAAAGAGTACGCAGAGATTTTTGCTAAAGGTATATTTTTTCCTTACGAGAATATAACTACCTTACCTGCCCAGCTTGAAATCATCTCTGAGCATGTCGCTGAAGTCACTTTAAAGGAAGGCCGCTATCATCAAATCAAGCGGATGTTTGGGCGATTTAGAAATCCTGTATTGAAATTACATAGAGTATCAATAGGTGCACTAGCACTCGACGAGAGTTTAAAACCTGGAGAGAGTCGAGAGCTAACAGCACAAGAAGTACAATCCTTAAATCATTAGCCCCAGCACATCTCTTCACTACTCTTAAATGGCTCGCCTACTGGCCCAATAAGTAAATAACAACGACAATCCAGGCAGTAAGATAAAACCAACAATAATCGGCACCAATGTTTCGTTAAAAGCTTGACCAACGACCACACCAGCAACAACGGCTATTAATGTAGAAACCCCGCCAATCACGCCCGAAGCTAAACCCGCAATATGCCCAAAAGGCTCCATAGATAAAGCATTAAGATTACCAAACAACAAACCGATTCCCATTAAGACCACCAGAAAATACCCCATTACGAACCATAAGGGTGGTACAGGGCTTAACCAATATGTACTTATAAGCACAGCAATTGAAATAATCAATGTGGCAACTTGAGTTCCCATAACTAGCTGCCTCAATCCAAAGCGCATAACTAATTTAGAATTAATAAAACTAGCCACACCAATTCCTGTGGCCAAAACAGCAAAATAAAGAGGGAATTTAGCCCCTAAATGATATAAATCCTGCAAAACCTGCTGAATAGAACTTAAAAAGCCAAGGAACGCACCAAAACCAAGTCCAGAAGCTATAACATACGCCATCGCCACCCGATTAGTGACTACTTCACAACAACCACTCACTATACTTTTAACCGAAAATTGACTTCGTTGATCTAAAGGCAAGCTTTCAGGTAAACGGAGCGCAAACCAAATTAAAATAAAAACAGCTGCAAAAAAAAGAAAAGCAAACATCATTCGCCAATTAGATACCAATAATATGCCTTGCCCTATAATCGGAGCGATGACCGGTACAAGAATAAAAACAGTCATAATCAATGACATCACACGGGCCATCTCAGAGCCATGACTTTTATCTCGAACAATAGCAATAGTTACTATGCGAGGACCCGCAGCGCCTAAGCCTTGTAGTAACCTGCCCACCAACATCATGCTCATATTGACAGCAAAAAGAGAGATAAGCGTGCCTAAAATAAAAATTGCAAAACCCAGATAAATTGATGGTTTTCGTCCAATCACATCAGCTAACGGGCCGTAGATAAGGTGCCCTATCGCCACCCCAATAAAAATCGTGCTGACTATCAATTGTGTATCATTATCTCTCTGAACACCTAGATCCTGACCTATTTGAAATAAAGCAGGCAACATCAAATCAATGGACATAGCTACAAAGCAGGTTACAAACGCCATTAATGCAACAAACTCAGTAAAACCGATCTCTGCTCTGGTCTGCAATATTTTCATTCAACCAATACTCTCAAGCTCATGCTTAAACATAAGAAAATAATTAACATGTAAACAATTTATTGATAGCGATTTTAGCATAACCCAAGCTGATTAAATTCAATTTACTCACAACACTTGAGATTTACGTGTTCGCTACAATGTGATTTTTTATACAGAAAAAGACGATGAAAGCTGTACTGCCACAGTGTAATTACAAATGTTTGCGGAGCTTTTTCCCCGCCAACTCCTCATCTAACAATGCACGTCGCAAAACTTTACCAACATTTGACTTAGGCAGGTGGGTTCTAAACTCAACCAAACGTGGAACTTTATAAGAGGTTAGCCTCTCTCGACAATAATCCCGTATTTGTTTAACAGTAAGACGCCTATTTTGTGTCACGATGAATAACTTTATCACCTCTCCTGATTGCTCATCAGGAAGCCCTATAACCGCACACTCGACAACATCAACATGACTCGATATAACATTCTCGAGCTCATTTGGATAAACAGGAAAACCGGATATATTGATAATATCTTTTTTACGATCGACTATCTGGAGCGACTCATCTTCCATAATACGCGCCATATCCCCCGTAGCTAACCAGCCAGCCTCATCAGGGATATTCGAACCATCTCGCCAATAACCTGACATAACCTGAGGGCCTCGAACATAAAGTTCACCGATCTCTCCTGCACACAACTCCTCCCCCTGCTCACCAACAATTCTCACCTCAGTCAGCGGTAGAGGTTGACCAACAGAACCAAACTGAGCACCTTGTACATAACTAACGGCGATTACGGGAGAGGCTTCAGTTAAGCCATAACCTTGATAGATTGGACAGCCCGTTAAGGATTCCCACTCATCGCTCACAGAACGAGTAAGTGCCATACCTCCAGATAAGGTCAACTTCAACCGAGTCATATCTAACTGTCCAAACATAGGGTGTCTGCACAGAGATATAAATAAGGTATTAAGGCCAGAAAAAATGGTGAAATCCCAGCGCCCAAGCTCATTCACAAAACCACTGGTATCTCTAGGGTTCGTAATTAGAACGACTTGAGCACCCATCAAAGGCATAACAAGACAGTTCAACGTAAAACCATAGATGTGATACACCGGCAACGGTGCAATGGCTACCTCTTCGCCTATCCTTAAACTTTCCGGAAGGCGGCTTTTAAGCTGAAGTACATTCGCAATCAAGTTACGATGACTTAAGGCGACACCTTTAGGCTCTCCCGTTGTTCCCACTGTATATTGTATAACAGCCAGATCATCTGGCTTTTGGTCAACAGCTTCCAAAGCACTCCGCGCCCCTTTAGCCAAAGCATCCCTAAACGATATAGCTTTAGGCACTTTATATTTAGGAACGATTTTACGAATATATTTTGCAATAAAGTTAAGCAGTACTCGTCGACTAAATGGATGCAGATCTGCTAGTTCAGTGACTAGCACCGTTTTAACTAATGTATTTGGGACAACCTTTTCAATCATATGGGCGTTATTGGCGAGAATAACAACCGCCTTAACACCTGCATGGTTAAATTGCTTAATGGTTTCTGACGCAGTGTATAGGGGGTTCGTATTAACAATCACCAAGCCGGCGCGTAAAGCCGCTAAAATACAGACTGGATATTGTAAAATATTGGGTAGTTGGATCGCGATACGATCGCCTGGTTTTAGCTCAGTGTGATTTTGTAAGTAGGAGGCTAGATGTTGTGCGGCCTCATCAAGCTCGGCATAGGTCAGCGTTGACCCCATATTTGAAAAAGCAGATTTATAGGCAAAGTCTTTACAAGCTCGATCCCAAAGCACTGTCAGATTAGGATAGCTCTTAATCTCCTGCTCAATTTCTTGCTCAATACTCAGCAGAGAATCTTGCTTTTCGACCACCTAAAACCTCCTCGAAAAGTGAAGTGATTACTACTGTACTAATCCCTTAACAAAAGTCACCAATTCACCAGGTTCCAGAGCGACCCACTCTTCATTCGCCGTTAATGGAACCGTTGCGATCACAGTAACAATATCACCAGGTTTTGTTTCTTGAACAAAATCTACTGTCACATCACAATCAGTTAAGCTAGCCTCACCAAAAGGCGCCTTACGCGTAATCCAAGACAGTTTGCTGCCACAAAATGCAAACAGGTGTGTTGACTCGGTTAATAACATATTAAAAACCCCCAACTCACGCAATCTCTCACAACAAGTATGAATAAACGCGGAAACCTCACTAAAATCATCAGGCTTTTTAGGAAAACGCGTTCTTAGTTCACCAAGCAGCCAACAAAAAGCATATTCGCTGTCCGTAGTCCCTACAGGGTGATAGTAAGATAAAGGAAGTGAAAAGAGCGATTTATCAAGCTGACCATTATGAGCAAACGTCCAAGTAAATCCCCAAAGTTCGCGTTGAAACGGGTGAGTATTCTCTAAACAAATATCCCCCACATTCGCTTGACGAATATGACTAATCACCACATGGCTTTTTATAGGATGCTCTTTAACTAAACTAGCAATTTTTGAATTCACACTAGGATTAGGGTCATGAAAGCAACGTACGCCCTTACCTTCATAAAAAGCGATACCCCACCCATCTTTATGTGGTCCAGTACCTCCGCCCCGCTGCATCAATCCAGCAAACGAAAAGCAGATATCTGTAGGAACATTGGCACTCATGCCTAATAATTCACACATACAAAGCCATTCCCAGCAAACCTATATTAAAGAACAACTCAGGAATCCGATTTACTATCTAAAACCACTTTATCAGGCAAGGAATCAATCGCATCCATACCCGTTTCTATTTTTTTACTGTCATCAGTTAACGCAGATACCTCTTTAAGACGGCGTTCTCCTAAAAAACATCCCTGCGGATGAATCGACATCTGCTTACTTTCAACCGTCGCACGCACCTGACCACCTGAATCTATATGAAGGTCATCACAGATGACTTCACCTTCAAGTAATCCACAAACATCAACGGCACGTGCCTTAATTAAACCGCGCACATGACCTGTTTTACCAATTGAAATATTATCTAACGAGCTAACATTACCTTCAAAAATGCCATCAATATGCATTTTTCCAATAATGCTCATATCGCCGCAAAACTTATTTCCTTCAGCAATTATTGTAATAGCTGACTGTGTTGATTTAGTGGATACATTTCTTTTAAGGATGCCCATTTAACGCCCTTAACCTTTGTAAACAAAGAGTCAAAATTTGTTATATTCCAAGAGAGAAAGGGTTCAGGGTCTATAGCTGTAAACAAGTGCCTTATCTCATAATGTAGATGAGGCCCAGTTGTCATACCTGTATTCCCACTATTCCCTATCAGTTGTCCCTTACTGACAAACTCTCCACTTTTTACTTTAATTGCATCCAGATGCGCAAAGTACGTTTTAAAACCAAAATTGTGTTGCAATATTATTAGTTTGCCAAAACCGCTACGTTCATTATAACCAGCATATTCTACAACTCCGTCAGCGGTTGCATAAATTGGCGTGCCCCTATTCGCTTTAAAATCAATTCCTTGATGCACTACCCGTTTCTTTCTAACCGGATGCATACGCGGCCCAAACTTATCCGATATACGAATGGCCTGTATAGGCACACCGTTAGGGATACTATGCAAAAAGAATAACCGTTTATTAGCCTCTATAGTTAATTGCTCAGCTCTCAACGGGTCAATATTCGTTTGATGTTCCACCCCCAATAGATCCTCTAGCCCATAAAGCGAACTATCTAAAGTAGAGTTTAATTCACCCATACGAATGTTTTCTTCTTCTAGCTTATCTCTCTCATGCTTAAGAGAGCTTAGCGATAAACTTAAATTCTTTAGTTCATCAATATATAACTGTTGGGAGCCCACCATCATTTCGTAACTTTCACTTAGCTCTTGATGATCCTCTTCAAGGTCGGCTAAGTTATCAGTTTTAACAACAAGCAAAGCATTAGAAACAAAAAAGCTGGCCGCAGACAATATAATAAAAATGAACAATAGGTACTTGGCCACTTGGCTAATCGTATATTGGCGTGACCCATAAACGGTTGTCAGCGTTATAACCAGTTTATTTCTCAAGTTAATACCTGTAACTATGCGTCTTTTTTACAAAGAACTAATCGACAAAAATCAAAGCAAACAAATATACCGATTTTCATACTATTGTCATAGTATTATAGGGGATTAATCCACCTCCCCCATTTCGATAATCGCTAAGCAAGCCAAGTTCCAAGAAATGAAAAACGCTTATTTACCGTCCAGCATTCGACCTAAACCACCTAAAACGGACCCCTCTCCTTTATCAGCCCCCCCCGACGATGGTGCAGATGCAATCAAGCGATCAGCCAACCGCGAAAAGGGTAAACTTTGCACCCAAACAGACCCCGTACCTCTGAGTGTAGCCAACCACAGACCCTCACCACCAAAGATCATAGATTTAAGCCCTTTCACCATCTCGATGTCATATTCAATTCCATCGGTAAAACCAACTAAACAACCCGTATCAACACGCAACACCCCGTTATTCAGTTCTTTTCTAACAACAGTGCCCCCCGCTTGGACAAACGCCATGCCATCCCCTTCGAGCTTTTGTAAAACAAATCCTTCACCACCAAAAAAGCCCGCACCAATTTTTTTCGAGAAAGCAATTTCAACCTTAGTTCCTAAGGCCGCACAGAGAAATGCATCTTTCTGGCAGGTGATTTGATCACCGTAATCCGCTAAATTAAGCGCAACAATACTACCTGGATAAGGTGCTGCAAAAGCCACTCGACGTTTACCCGAGCCTTCATTACCGAAATGGGTCATAAATACAGACTCACCCATAACCATACGTTTACCCGCAGAGAATAATTTCCCCATCAACCCTTGATCCGGTTCAGAGCCATCACCCATCTTCGTTTCGAACGTGATGTCCTCCTCCATATAATTCATCATACCCGCCTCGGCAATCACCTTTTCACCGGGATCTAGCTCCACTTCAACAACCTGAAGCGCTTCACCTATAATTTCATAATCAACTTCATGACAACGCATTTCTCGCTCCTTTCCAGGTACTCTTTTGTAAAATAGTGGGGCGTTGTAGATTTGATCTAAATAAAAAACAACGCCGTTAAAATCGATGGACAGTAAACCAATATTCCCACTTAAAGGGCAAGACCCATTTAACTTTCGTGCCTCTTCACTATTTATCCATAGGCTAAAAACCAAAAGAGTTGTTACTCTTTTTTCTACACCTATCCCCTAGCGGAACCATAACAACAAAAAATATCATTCGTGTGTTCCTCCAAAAGCATTTCACTAAAAACAACAAAATTGCGCTTAGGTCTTAGACATCAGTCTAAAAAAGACTCAAATGTAAAACCAATGTCTTATGCCAAGGCTTGCTTTTGTATATCTACCCACCAGATTGCGGTGCTATGGTGAAGATAGAAAGTTTCTTGGTAGCGGTAATCTAATAATGAAGCAAGCGACTTTCTCTCCTCAACTAAAATAAATAAGGCATATAAAAATGACCCAAAGAGAGATCGTGGTACTGAGTGGCGTGCGTACAGCTATTGGTAGTTACGGCGGAAGCTTAAAAGATATCCCACCCTGCCAAATGGCCGCAGAATGTGTTGCAGAAGCCGTCAAGCGTGCCGGCATAGCGCCCGAAGATATTGGCCACAGCGTGTTTGGTAATGTGGTTCATACTGAACGTAGAGATATGTACTTAGGCCGCGTAGCGGCTGTGAATGGAGGGCTTCCACACGAAACCCCTTCACTCACGTTAAACCGTTTATGTGGCAGTGGCTTACAAGCAATTATTACCGCAGCTCAACAAATAGAATTAGGCGTTTGTGATGCTGCGGTAGCTGGCGGTTCAGAATCCATGAGTAGAGCTCAATATTGGATGCCCTCTGCGCGCTTTGGTCTTCGTATGGGTGATGGGCAAATACTTGATGCTATGGTTGGTGCACTTACCTGTCCATTTGACGATAATCACATGGGAATTACAGCTGAAAATGTTGCTGAAAAATGGGGCATCAGCCGTGAAGATCAAGATGATTTAGCGGTACTTAGTCACAATAGAGCTGAAGCTGCGATAAAAGCAGGCACCTTTAAAGAGCAAATCCTACCGATCAATGTCAAAGTTAAGCGCGAAATGGTGCCTTTCGATACAGATGAGCACACACGCCATGGCTGCACTTTAGCTGATATGCAGAAGCTTCGTCCTGCCTTCAAAAAAGAGGGATCAGTCACGGCAGGCAATGCCTCTGGCCTTAATGATGCTGCCGCCGCCGTTACGCTTATGGCGGCTGACGTTGCTAAAGCAAAAGGATTAAAGCCTATGGCTAAACTTGTCGGCTACGCTTTTGCTGGTGTCGAACCTAAATATATGGGCATAGGCCCAATCCCTGCGGTAAGAAAGCTACTCGCAGATGCTAATTTGGATGTTTCGGATATTGATGTTTGGGAAGTCAACGAAGCCTTCGCCGCGCAAGCACTCGCCGTATGTCGCGATTTAGATTTACCAACAGATAAAGTCAATATCAATGGATCCGGTATCTCTTTGGGCCACCCTATAGGCGCCACAGGTGCAATTATTACCGTAAAAGCACTCTATGAGCTGCAACGTTCAGGTGGCCGTTATGCTGTAGCCACTATGTGTATCGGTGGCGGCCAAGGGATTGCTGCTTTATTTGAAAGACCTTAATGATCAACTAATTAACTAGTTATTTATACATACTAAAAGCCGGATAAATATCCGGCTTTTTTATATCTAAAATATATATCCCACCCTGACTCTCAAACCGCAACGGCTTCAGATTCTGGGCGTAAACGGTAACAGGGTTGATACTCTTGATAGTTGATTTTCATTCGTCGTTGAGCAACAAATGATTCTAGTAATTGATCCAAAGGAGCCATAATCGCTTCCTCACCACATATTTCAAACGGTCCATTTTCCTCAATAGCACGAATCCCAGGCTCTTTAACATTACCTGCAACAACACCAGACAGGGCCCGACGTAAGTTAGCTGCCAATTCAAAGTCTGGCTGATCTTTCATCAGCTTTAATCCCGCCATATTTTCATGGGTTGGCTCAAATGGCTGCTGAAAACTTTCTGGAATATATAACTGCCAGTTATAGTGAAACGACTCACTGGTTGCTTTTCTATAACGAGTCACTTGCTCCAAGCCTTCTCTCATGACCTCTGCAACATCATGGGGATCATCAATAATAATTTGATAGCGTTTACTGGCCTCATCACCTAAGGTCGCTTTAATAAAAGCATCCACTGTAGCAAAATAATCTTCACTACCTTCCGGCCCCGTTAGTACTAATGGGAAAGGCAAATTATGGTTTTTTTCATGTAATAAAATACCTAAAATATAGAGAATCTCTTCTGCCGTTCCTGCACCACCGGGAAATACAACAATCCCATGCCCTAAACGTACAAATGCCTCTAATCGTTTCTCAATATCAGGCATGATAATAAGTTCATTAACTATAGGGTTAGGACTTTCCGCGGCAATAATACCCGGCTCAGAAATCCCCACATAACGACCATTTTTTATGCGCTGTTTAGCATGAGAGATTGTCGCGCCTTTCATTGGCCCCTTCATCGCTCCAGGGCCGCAACCTGTGCAAATATTCAACCCTCGCAAGCCCATCTCATAACCAACTTTTTTTGTGTATTCATATTCAGGACGCTCTATTGAATGACCTCCCCAACACACAACTAAATCAGGCTGTATATGGGGGCGTATGGCATCCGCATGGCGAAGAATATGAAAGACTCTATTCGTAATGGTGTCTGACTCGCTTGCCCCTGGGCAGCATTCATCTACTTCAGAACCTACATACAGCAGATCTCTTAATACAGAGAATAGATGCTCTCTGATACCTGTAATGATTTCACCATTCACAAACGCAGCCGCAGGGGCATTAAGTAGTTCAAGCTGAACACTGCGATGTTTTTGGCTAATTTTTATATCAAAGTTACTAAATTTATCTAACACCATTTTGGTGCTATCAAGTGCACTACCACTATTTAAAACGGCTAAACAGCACTGGCGAAACAAACGATAAAGCCCGCCTTGACTCACATCTTGAAGTTTAGCTATCTCATAGGGAGATAACGTATCCAGGCTCTCTAATGGAGTAATACTGGTGGTTACGTACTTTTCTGCCATCATAATGACCATCTCCTGAATCGAGAAATATCTATATCAACTCGATTTACATCAAAAACATATGGATCTATCTTAGTTTTAAATTTTGCTTGTTACAGTGATATGAAAATACATAGCAATATTTACAACCTAAGTCTTGTTAAGGTTCTTAACTCATAAAATAAAAGAACCCGTTTAACTATAGAACAGAAAACAGAAACCCACAAAAAGCCATTCTAAATCAAAAACCTAGTTTAAATCTGGCAAAGGATTTCATTAACAAATTCAGGCACTATTTCACTTGCGGGGCCATAAATCTTATGATCAAAAACCGTTCCCACTCTAGATGGTTCAAGATTAAGCTCAACCGTTAATGCACCTGCAGCATTAGCAATCTCAACAAAACCGGCAGCAGGATAAACATGCCCAGAAGTGCCAATAGAGATAAATAGATCACACTGCTCCAACGCATTATAGATCTGCGGCATATGCATAGGCAGTTCACCAAACCAGACAATATCTGGCCGTAAGTTCCCTGATGACCCACAGCATTGACAGAGATCTTCTGGCTGTGAGTCTTGATCAATTCTGTAAATAACACCTGTTTCTTTGCAGCGTAAATTTAATAACTCACCATGCATATGTAGGAGGTTTCTACTTCCTGCCCGTTCATGCAAGTTATCAATATTCTGGGTAACGACTAAAACTCTGCCCGAAAATTTCTCTTCTAACTCAGCTAACGCATAATGACCTAAGTTAGGTTTTATCTCAGGTGACAATAGCTGATTACGGCGTTCATTATAAAAACGATGGACTAATCGAGGATTACGTTCAAACGCTTCAGGTGTCGCCACATCATCGACTTTATGATCTTCCCATAAGCCATCTGAGGCGCGAAAAGTCTTAATACCAGACTCTGCAGAGATACCCGCACCGGTCAATATCACTATAGATTCAATCGCCATATTAATTTCCTTGCAACAATTTGCCTCTTGTCATACTACAGCAACATATGTATTACTAGACTATGTGGAGTTGGCTACTTAGAAATTAGCGCGATAAATCTCATCGACTAAGATAAAAGTAACCAATCAATCAGCCTACAACTGAGAAACCCTAGTGGATCAAACGGACTATAACGTTTGCAGCATAACAAGAAGAATTGTGGCACCTAATCCTAGGCTTCGTCGCACTCGCCCTGACGTGAATCAACCTCTGGTTTACATTACTCCCCTCGGCTATAGAAGGAACCGGCTATGACCGCCTCTAAACTCTATATTCTCGACACCAACGTTTTACTTCATGACCCTAAATGCCTTTATGAATTCAAAGAACAGGACATCACTATTCCGATGACTGTTTTAGAAGAGTTGGACGATATAAAGGATAGAAAGAAAAATGTTTCTCAAGAAGCACGAGCAGCGATACGTGCTATAGATGACATCATCACCCACGCTAAAGATGCGGCTCAAATCACCAAAGGCGTAGATATTATTACCCCTCTGTCTAGCGCTAACAGTGATTATAAATTAGGACAATTGAGCATTTTCCCTGATCATGAACTTACCGCACGACAAGGCTTCCTACCGCAGAACTCCAACAAAGATAACCAGATCATTAACTGCGCGTTGCACTTACAAGCAACAAACCCTCACCGTGAAACTATTCTGGTCACAAAAGATATCAATATGCGCCTCAAGGCATTGGGCGCGGGTCTAAAAAAGGTTGAAGATTATAGAACCGATCAACTCGTTTCAGATATTGATCTTTTACCGGCAGGCCACTACAACATTGAGGGTAATTTCTGGGAGCAAGTTGAAGATGTCACTAGCTATCAAGAAGACACCCACACGTACCATCAAATAAGCCAAGAGGTGTTACCCAACACCTACCCTTGCGAATACCTTTACGATGATACAGAAGAGTTTGCCGCACGCGTCACCTCGGTTCGTGATGGCCAAGTTACACTTCGCGATTTAGGCGTAGACAGGCTAATGCAGCAAAACTGTTGGGGAATTGAGCCCATCAATATTTTCCAAGCCTTTGCCATGAACGCAGTCTTAGATCCTGATTTAGATCTGGTTATTCTTAATGGTGCTGCAGGTTCAGGTAAAACATTAATGGCCCTCGCCTGTGCCCTTGAAATGGTTATCGAACAACGCCGTTATAATAAGATTATTGTGACGCGATCAACACCACCTGTGGCTGAAGATATAGGTTTCCTCCCAGGAACAGAAGAGGAAAAAATGACCCCTTGGTTGAGTGCAATCCAAGATAACCTTGAAGCTATGCATGAGAACGATGAACGCCCTCAAAGCAGTGTAAAATATGCTATCGAGAAGGCAAACATCCAATTTAAATCACTCAACTTCATTCGTGGACGAAGTATTCAGGACGCAATTGTTCTTCTGGATGAAGCCCAGAATTTAACCCCTTCACAACTTAAAACGATAGTAACCCGTTGCGGTAAAGGCTCGAAAATTATCTGCTTAGGTAATTTAGCGCAGATCGATTCCAACTATTTAACCCCACTAACCTCAGGTTTAACTTACTTAGTGGAACGCTTTAAAGATTATGAAGGCGCCGCCAACATTCATCTTGAAGGTATTTTCCGCTCACGTTTAGCTGAATATGCAGAAGAACATTTATAGTTAACATAAACCAAAAGTGTGAAAAATAGACACCTAGTACCTAGCCTCACAACCCTAATATGATTAATTTAGGGTTGTGAGCTAAACAGCACAATCTTTACATTAACAAAACCTTATATATTGCGTTTTACGCTATATTGAATAGCTCAATTCAACTAGAATGGTGGGATGAGTACTTTTTTAAAAAATATCCTAAGCAAATTATTAATTGGCTTAGTCAACATTTATCGCTACTTGATCAGTCCCGTGATTGGGCCCCGTTGCCGTTTTTATCCAACCTGCTCAAGCTATATGATTGAAGCCATTCAAGTGCATGGACCGATTAAAGGTACATGGCTTGGCATCAAACGGCTTGGCCGCTGTCACCCCTATAATGACGGGGGCTATGATCCAGTTCCTGATAGCTGTTGTGAACAACATAAACATACAAAAGATGATAGCAATACAAAGCAAATCTAAAGATTTCCATTTATTTAAAGCCTAACCCTTCCTTTTGGACCTTTAGTGCAAGACATCTATAATTATTAATCTCAACCTCTTTAGCCCACAAGATATAGGGTTTAATATAACGACACTTCACAGAGATAGATTGAGCTGGGTAATATGTTCACACCGCTATCCGTTATTCTTTATATTAGCTTATATGTAGGTCTGCTTTTTTCTATTGCTCAGGTAGTTGAAAAACGCATCCAAAATAAACCTAAGCCCACATCAAGTAGCCCTTGGGTTTACGCATTATCCTTAGCGGTCTACCACACATCTTGGACCTTTTATGGCAGTGTAGGTTTTGCTGCATCTTCCGGCTTACTATTTTTAGGTGTCTATGGTGGGGCCCTGATAGGGATTATTTTCTGGTGGATTACGCTTAAACGCATGATTCAAGTGAAAGAAACATTCAGAATCACCAGTATCGCTGACTTTATCTCTACCCGTTATAACCGTTCTCAAAAGATCGCTGCAACAGTTACCCTCATCGCCCTAATCGGTATTGTTCCTTATATCGCTCTACAACTTGAAGCTATCATTAGCTCATTTGAACTGATCACTAATAGTCCTAACAGCGGCTCGCAGCATGATTTAGCGGGCTGGATCGTTACACTCTTCATGATAGGTTTTACCATCATTTTTGGTGTTCGAAGGCTTGACCCAACAGAACGCCACCAAGGAATGATGGCTGCACTCGTTGCGGAATGCCTAGTGAAACTCATTGCATTTATAGCTGTAGGTATTTTTGCTACCTATTATTTATTCGATGGATTTGGCGACATCTTAAACCGTCTAAAAGACGCAGACTTAGAGCATGTTGCCAGCTTTACAGCCACTAAAGACAGCGGGCTGATGTGGGCCACACTACTGATCTTAAGCTTCTCAGCAATACATAACTTACCTCGACAGTTCCATGTATCTGTTATCGAAAACGCCAATCACCGGCATATCAAAACAGCCATGTGGGTATTCCCACTTTATATGGTTTTAATCAATTTGTTCGTTGTGCCTATCGCCGCAGCCGGCTTACTAATGGGAATGCCTTCAGAATCAGCCGACTTTTTTGTGTTACTTCTCCCTCAACAATCCGGTAGTAGTGGTCTCACACTATTAGCCTTTATTGGTGGTTTTTCAGCGGCAACAGGGATGATTATTATTACCACAATGACGCTTTCAACTATGGTGTCCAATCATCTAATTCTACCTATACTGGAAAGAATCCCTTCCCTACAGTTTATCCGAAGCTACTTATTACAACTGCGCTGGTTGGTTGTTGCCCTTATTTTAATGGGAAGCTTGTTATTTGCTAACGAGTTCTCAGATGCTTATATATTAGTAGCCATTGGGCTTATCTCGTTTACTGCTGTTCTACAATTTTCTCCCGCTTTATTTGGTGGTATTTTCTGGAAAAAGGGCAATAGTCTCGGTGCCCAATTAGGCTTACTTTCTGGCTTTTGTATATGGTTTTATAGCCTTTTGGTTCCCACATTTATTAAGCAAGGGTGGTTTTCAGAAGACCTATTAACCAATGGGCCTTGGCATATACAAGCACTGAGACCTGAAGCACTTTTTGGACTTGAGGGTTTACACCCGATCACCCATGCGGTTTTTTGGTCTATGGTATTTAACATCAGCTGCTACATTATCGGCTCTCTAATCTTTAGCCCAAATAAAAGCGAAAGAAACCTTAGAACTGAATTTATCAGCTCGATGACCACAAGGAAAAAACGTAAGGCACGCCCTACAGGATTAGACGCTTACATCCCTTTACAGCTTAAAATTGAAGAAGCAAAAAGCCTCTTATCAAATTATATTGATGAAGAGAAAGCGACCAATGAAGTACTTACCATCGCCGAAGATTTACAAGTCTCTAAAAAAGAAACTATCACCATTATAGAGCTCGTCGAGTTCCATCGCATGGTGGAGCATGTGCTCGCAGGCTCTCTAGGTGCAGCCAGCGCACATAATGCTATAGAGAACACGATCCGCTACAACCAACGTGAAGAAGCTGACTTAAAGGCCTTATACAGCCATATATTCTCTGAGCTACAAACAACAGAGAAAGATAGCGACAGTGATAGCAGTGTCAGCATGACAAGCTTTGGCTTGATCGAAGAGCTACAGACACAGCTCGATAAACTAGAAGACAAAACAGCACGTCAGCAGGAAACTATTGATCAACTCGAAGATAAAATTGAAGCCCGTTATCAGGAAATAATGAAATACCGATTGGAATCACAAAAGATCAAACAGGAAAATTTATTGTTAAGCAAAGAACTTAAGTTATTAAAAGGTGATGAGGAAAAGAATCCATAACTTAAAATCATTGTTGTTTTAGAATTTATGTAAAAAAAGAGCCTCAAATGAGGCTCTTTTCAATCATAAGAAAAATACTTAGAAACTAAGCTTCTTCTTGTTTATGCATATGAACGTCCATTTGAGGGAAAGGGATACTAATACCTTCCTCATCAAAACGTAATTTAACCGCTTCAGTTGTGCCCCAAAGCACTGCCCAGTAATCAGCAGAGTTGACCCAAGGACGTACAACAAAATTAACACTACTATCAGCCAATTCTGATACAGCGATAACAGGTGCTGGATCTTTTAGAATACGGTCATCTGCAGCAATGATCTCAGCTAATACTTCTTTTGCCTTGCGTAGATCATCATCATAGCCAATACCAAATACCATATCGATACGACGTGTATCACGCGCAGAGAAGTTAGTGATTACGCCGCTATAAATAGCACCATTTGGAACGATAACTTCACGGTTATCACCTGTACGCATAATCGTGTTGAAGATCTGGATATGCTCTACCACAGCAGAAACACCCGCAGCCTCAACAAAATCACCTTCACGGAAAGGTTTAAAGATCACTAGCATAACGCCAGCTGCGAAGTTCTTCAGAGAATCCTGAAGAGACAAGCCAATAGCTAAACCTGCAGCACCAACCAAAGCGATAAGTGATGTAGTATCAACACCTAAATGGCTTAATGCAGCAACAATTACAAAAAGTAGCATCACAACATTAGCTATAGATGTGATGAAGTTAATCAACATATCGTCAAGCTTAGATTTACGCAGAACGCGTTCTAACAGTTTTATCAGCTGTTTAACAACCCAACGACCGATAAAAAAGATAGCAAGCGCAATAAGAATATCTACGATCCATGGAAAGACGTAGGCGTCAAAGAAATTTTCCATTTAGTTCCCCTGAAGAATTAATTACTATTTTTTAAACGATTAAAAAATAAAGTGAACGAATTAAAACAATATGAATCTTAACAATAGCCAAACAGGCATACTGAGGCTGTCTCGCTTCTTGGTAATACGTAACTTTACCTCACTGTTTAGTCAGTTATGGAACTTTTTACGTCTTTACTTACAAAACAACCTGTTAAGCAGCCAGTTTAATCCGTACAATATGACAAATTCTAGTGTTCAAACAACTGTATCAATGAAAAAGTTAATTCTAGCCACAATTCTACTCTTTTCTGCCTCCGTCCATGCTGAAAAAGGTCATATTGCCGATGACGCAATGATCTATGTTCATAATGGCCCGAGCAATCAATATCGTATTATCACACGCATCCCCAGTGGTAGCTCTGTTGATATACTAAAACGAGATCCAAAGACGAAGTATGTCCAGATACGTATGTCTAAGGGGCGCATAGGTTGGGTTGAACCGACCGCTGTAGACCCAGGCGATAGTATCTCGGTTCGATTACCGAAGCTCCAAAGCAGTCTTGAAGAAAGCCAAATCACAGTCGCTGAGCAAGCCGCTAAAATAGAGACACTGCAAAGTGAATCAGGTGGTATGCGCGAAAAGAACCAGCTTCTAACCAGTGAAGTAGCAGAATTAAATGCGACCATCAAAGAGCTTAATTTTAAAATTGAGTCTAGCGATGAAAGCAATCTAATGCGTTGGTTTACACATGGCGGTCTAGTAGCTTTAGGGGGTGTAATTCTAGGTTTGATTCTCCCATACTTCCCTAAACGAAGAAAACGGAAAGATGAGTGGTTTTAAGCTGTATATTTGAGTCATAAAAAAACCAGGTTTATTTGCCTGGTTTTTTTATATTTAACCCACAAAGGCATTGACATAAGTTAAAGATTAATGACGAAAACATTAATGCTCCAAAACTTAGCAATTTCCTTTTATATACATTAAAAAACAAGAATATACCTTTAAAATCAACAAGATAAATAGCTGGTTATTTTTTAACCAGATATAAAATAGAGCCATTTTATAGGGGCTTAAGTTGCTTTCCCAAGGGTTGTTTACAGGGTTATCCACAGACACTGGGGACAAAGTGGTTAAGCCCAATAACCATCCCTGATTGAACCCCTTATTGCACTGCACAAGGTTACTCACACTTATAAGTGTCCAGCAAAAGTTAGAGGTTAGCGCACCAATATAGTTCTGCTTTTGCACCAAAATTAATGACCAAATTATTTGATTTAGAAAAACAATCGAGAAGATTAATAGATCTAATTAGTCATCCCTATAAGAAGCTGTTTCAATACACTCAACTTAAATATTAGAAGGAAGGTCCAGCAATGAAACGTATTACTATTTTTGGTCGTGAAGGTTGTGGTTTCTGCGTAAGAGCAAAAGAGCTATGTGAAATAAAAGGTCTGGACTATCGTTACATTGATATTCATAAAGAAAATATCAGCAAAGAAGACTTAGAAAAAACAGTAGGCAAACCTGTTGAAACTGTTCCTCAGGTATTTTGCGGCCAAGAGCATATTGGTGGTTTTACTGAGCTGGAAGCGTTTCTGACTCAAGCTGGCGTTTAAAAATAAAATATTACCCCAATATAGTAATAGAAGCCGTAAGCTGTTTTAAAAACTTTTACGATGCTACAAAAAGAGATCTATCATTTAAGCTGAGACTTAATCATAGTTTTTTAGATCTTTCTTTTTGATAATAGTGATCTCGTTTAGGTTATACTGAAATTACGTTATAGCTGGTCCAATACCGGCTTAGGAGTAGGTTATGATGACATTTACCGTTCTTCTTGCTATTGCTGCTGGAATTATTATTCTGCAGCTTTGGGAAAATAGTAAAGCTAAAGTAAAACCGATTCGCATAGAAAGTCGTATGGATGAGTTAGAGCAACAAAGACGACACCATCGCGGCCGTTAAACGTTTGGTATTTCTTAAATAGATCTACATAAATTGCAGCTCAGTTTGTATCAATCTGAGCCGTTTATTTATCACCTGTATGCCATGTAGATTATTTCCACAATCTCAGAGCTAAACCTCCCGCTCTTTCCGTTCGCCTTTCCGTTGCTAGTAATAAAACAGATTCAGTTGCAATAATATCCAACACCTTTTTGGCACGGGTAACGCCGGTGTACAACAACTCTCTACTTAATAAGGGACTGTCAGTTGGTGGTAATACCATCATCACTCGCTCAAACTCAGAACCCTGACTTTTATGGATCGTCATTGCAAATACAGTGTCATGCTCAGGTAACCGACTGGGCAATACTGATCTCAGCTCTCCACTCTCTTCAAACCAAACCTTTAGACGACCAGTATCATCAAAAGCAGCGACACCTATATCACCATTAAACAGAGAAAGAGAGGTATCATTTCGAGTGATCATAATAGGACGGCCTGGATACCATCCCCCCTCTTCCTTAATCAAGCCTCGCTCTCGCAGTCCGGTATAAATACGATCATTAAGACCTTCCACTCCATAAGCACCCTGACGACGTGCGCATAAAAGCTGGAAGCGCGTCATGTTAACTAATAACTGTTGTGGATTGTCTCCAGAGAAAAGGCCTTTAAAGAGTTCGGCATAAATATCGACACAAGTGTTGATCATAGCCTCATAGCTATCTTGCGACAGGTAGTGATAATTAAGATCACTATAACCCGCTTTAATCACGGCTTTTACATCAGTACAACAACCCGCATTGACGGCCCTTGCTAAATAACCGATACCACTTTGATCATCAAAGCGATAACTTTTATGTAACATTGCGAGGCTATCCGAAAATGTACTACTAGCCCCTACAGGCAAAGGTTGTGCTAACTGGCAAAGCTTATTCAGCTGAGAAGATTGCTGTGCCGAATAATAAAGCTTATCCGGCCAACTACAGATATCACCTAAAACACTACCCGCTTCAACCGACGCTAACTGATCACGATCTCCCAGCAAGACTAAACGTGCGGAAGCAGGCAAGGCTCTAAGCAAACGAGACATCATTGGTAGATCAACCATCGAGGCTTCATCTAACACTAAAAGGTCGAGGTGTAAGGGGTTTTCTGCATCATGCCGAAAACGGATACTATTAGGAATAACCCCCAACAAACGGTGCAGAGTACTCGCTTCTGATGGTATTTCAGCTTTTAATTGAGGCTCAAGATCCAATTTATGCTTAGCACTAGAAATAGATTCAGCTAAACGCGCAGCCGCTTTACCTGTAGGCGCTGCAAGTTGAATAGTAAAACTATCCCCTTTTGCTTTCTGTTGCTCAATATAAAGCGCGAGCAGTTTAATAACAGTCGTTGTCTTGCCTGTGCCCGGGCCACCACTGATAACAGAGAAACGTTTTTGTACTGCTAATGCAGCCGCCACTTTCTGCCAGTCAATCTCTTCCGTATTTGCGGTGGGAAAGTAACTTCTTAACCCGGCTTGCAGCAGAACCTCATCGGTTTCAATCGAGACTGCACGCTGTATCAACGCCTCAGCAACCGAACACTCGTATTGCCAATAGCGATAAAGATAAAACCTTTCTTTATCAAGAACTAGAGGGGTAACAGGTTCGCCAGAACCTAATACTAATTCATCTAGTTCAACACGCGACCAATCTATCTTTATCAACAGATCGCTGATTTCATCCGGCCAATAATCTTGGGGAGATTGAAGCCGAGAAAGAGGTAAACAAACATTACCTGTCGCCAGCTCATAACTAACCAAAGCGGATAATAAGATATTCTCTGGAGAGTAAACGATTTTATCCGATAAAAAATGGGCTAACTGATAATCAACTGAGCGGATATAACCTAAGCCAACCCATCGTTTAAGTTGAAAAAGGTAGTTATCTTTCTGGTCATCGACTGGGTTCATCATAACGCGTTACCTCCCAAGCCTTCACCTGAAAATAGTTGATCCAGTGCTTCAATTAAAGCCTGCTCAGGACGACAATTAAAAATCCCTGAGTTATCCGCCAAAGGACCGATCCCCCTCAGAAATAAGTAATAAACACCTCCAAAATGGCGCTCATAATTATAATCAGGAATACGCTGTTTCAATAAGCGATGTACAGCCAAGGTATACAGTAGATATTGCAGGTCATATCTATGCTCGATCATAGCCTCGTTTAGCGAGGTTTGGTTATAACAACCGCTCTCATAACCGAGATGATTCGATTTATAATCGACTATGTAATATCGCTCTCCATCACGAAAGATCAGATCAATGAAGCCTTTAAGCATGCCTCTTAAAGGCTCAAATGATAAAGGCTTAGCTTTGGCTGAAAGAGGATCGTACTTGCGAATAAGCACCTCTAAATCAGAGACTGTCACCCTATCAGCCCTGAGCATAAACTCCATCTCAACTAATCGATCAGAATCAGCAACACCGCCTAGTTTCAAACCGTTACTCGTCAAATCAGTCGTCAATATATCGGTAATTAGCTGCTCAATAACCGGCAACCATTCCACTTCATAACCGGCCAATACCAATTGATCGCTTATCTGTTGAGAAAACCCCTCGTCTAACAAACCGCCAGACTGAGTTTGCGCGTGGATAAACGCGGGAAAACTAATCTCTTCAAAAATACTGTGTAAAAAGGTTCCTGCATTTGCCCCTTTAGGGAAAGTGAAAATATTACGGCCTTCAGGTATATCTACTTCGACAAGCTGAGTAGCCTCATCCACCACCTCAAGATCCAAGCCAGGCAGATCGGGTATATAAGCCGTGCTATGACGGCTAAGAGCAGAATAACTGCTGACACGCCACTCTCGATCAATACTCCCTGTAAACGTCTGCGCTGCTAACCTTGGATTTACTACATCATCCGCCGTAAATAGATCTTTTTGAACACCATGATCCGGTGGAACAACCACCTCTATAGCGGGAGAGCATAAGGCTAACTCAGATAAAGCCTCTTCCAGTGAGCGGCCAGATTGGAGCAATAAATACCCTAAGGCACTGTCTTTTAGGCGGGATGCTTTACTATTACCAATACGTATATCGCTCACACCCACATAACAACGATAAACCGAACGGGTCAATGCCACGTAGAGCAACCTTAACTCCTCAGCTAAACGCTCCTTATCTGCTTGCTCAAGCGCCGCTGCGTTTTTACCCATATCCAAAATGGATTGTCCATTTTCATCATGATAAAGGGCAGTTTTAGCTTCTCTAAAACTGCAAGCAAAAGGCAAAAACACAATGGGATATTCTAAGCCTTTTGACTTATGAACCGTCACGATGGTAACTAAGTTTCGTTCACTTTCAAGGCGTAAGATTTGATCATCATTGGCACTAGAAGGATTGCTAATCTGCTCATTAAACCAACGCAGTAATCCAAGCGTACCCTCTAACTGACTGCTAGCCTGCTGCAATAACTCAGCTAGATGCAATAGATTGGTTAATCGCCTTTCACCTGAGGCTTGTTGTAATGTTTTAGCCGCCAAATTCCGCTGATGCAAAAGCTGGGTAAGCATAGGTAATACCCCCCGCTTTAACCATAGATCACGATAGCCAGTAAATTCAGTAACAACCTGTTCCCAGAGATTTTCATCATGGTTGAGAGCATCAAGTTGCACTATATCCAGTTGCAATAACTCGGTCGCAAGCGCAGCTTTTAAAGTACGTTCCTTTTGCGGTGTTTCAACTGCAGCTAAAATTAACGACAGCTCTAACGCTTCGATAGAAGTAAAAATAGAATCTTGGTTACTTAAATAAACAGAGGGGTGCTCATACACCGCCAGTGCACGACGCACCTCTTCTGCTTCAAAACGATCACGTACTAATACAGCAATATCTGACCCTTCAATCTGTCGCTCATCAATAGTCACGTCAGAATTAAGTAAGCGGTCAATCTCAGCGGCGGTACTTTGAGCAAATGTAGTTAGATACTGCCCTTTCTTTAAGGGAGTTTCCTCTGGATGACACCAAAACGTAAGAGCTGCCGGTTTATGCTCTTGTAGCTTAAGCTTTTTAGCCCCTTTATCCGCCGCTTTTACTGGATAAAATGGAATATCTTCATCATAAATAAATGCAGAATCCGCAAACTCAAATAACTTGTTAACCCCATCAACCATTGCTCGAGTCGAACGCCAATTAGTATCTAAGGTATAAGTTTCTTTCACTGAACGCCGTGCTTGTATATAGGTGAAAATATCCGCACCACGAAAAGCATAAATAGCCTGTTTAGGATCACCGATCATCACCAATGCTGTATTAGATTGATCCGCATATAAAGATGAAAAAATACCGTACTGAAGTGGATCTGTATCTTGAAACTCATCAATCATCGCAACAGGAAATTGCTGATTAATTGCAGTAGAGAGCGCACTGCCTTTTTCAGATCGAAGCGCATCACTTAAATCCGTCAGCAGATCATTAAATGTTTGTAACTGATACTGTTTCTTAGCTTGCTGTAAACGCTCACTGACCTCTTGCAGTGCTCGCCCTAATAATATCTCTCTGATAGGCAAAGGCTGAGAGAGTAAAGCATCTAATTCCACAAATAATGGGTGCTGTGGCGCCTCACCTTTATCTGTTTTTTCATTAAGCACTGTTTGGGTGAACCGCGTCATCACCTTCAACAAGCTTGAATTAGGTTCTAACTGTTCAGATGCCGCATACTGATCGATTTGCGCGAGCCATTTAGGCACACTCGCTTTGGTATAACTCCGCTTATTGACACCTGAGGCCTGAATTAAAGCGATAAGGTCATTATCATTTGCTAACCAAGACTGTTTGAAATGATTCAACGCCTCTAAACGTTCATCATAGGCCTCCTGTAAAGAGGCCCCAGACAGATCCGGTTCAACCTTTAAATCTGTATGGTTCAGCAGCCCTCGCAGCTGAGACATTAACTCATCAGGTCCTTTCCAACATTCTGATAAGACTAACTCAGTTAAATCATTATTAAGTGGATAGATGGTGTTGCGCCAAAAATCGACAACCGCACTACGAATCAAGCTCTGATCATCTTTTGTTAGTTCGTTATCAAACAATGAACCACTTTCAAAAGCATGACGTTTTAGCATCCTCTGGCAAAAACCATGGATAGTAAAAATAGCAGCCTCATCCATCTGACGAATCGCCTGCTCAAGCAATTTAATTGCTTGAGCATGATCAGCTGATTGCTGCTTTAATGCGATTAGAAAGGGATCGGATATATCTTTATTTGCCTGCAAAAATGCGGAACGCGCATCCACAATTCGACTACGAATACGGTCTCTTAACTCTTCGGTGGCGGCTTCAGTAAAAGTTACAACCAGAATTTGATCTGGACCTAAAGGCTTATCATTAATATTGCCTAAGCCTAAAAGGAGCCGTAAGTACAAGGCCGTAATAGTATAAGTTTTTCCCGTTCCTGCACTTGCTTCAATAAGCTGTTGCCCTTGAAGCGGGAAAGTTAATGGATCTAAAGGTAAAATATTACTCATCTTTACCCTCCTCCATGTAGTCGAGCATCGGGGCATAGATGGCCTCTGCTAAAGGCACAAAATGCTCCAAAAACTGCGCATAGTCAGGATAAGCTCGACGTATATAGGGATCATCTTGCAAACCTGCTTTATGACTACCCCCGTAAAACAGGGTTTCTATAGATGCTAAAGCTATATCAGGGTCTTTTTGATATTGCTTAAAGTACTCACGTGCGCTGTTAGCATCAAATGCTTGAGGTGCATTCATACCTTGTTGGTAAAACTCAACGATGGTTTTTAAATAAATATACGCTTGTTCTTTTTCTACAGCGCGGTAGTGAACTTTACCAGACAACCCTCGATATACGGTATTACGACACTGATCTGAAGACAAACACAACGCTAAATGCTCAACCCAGCTACCCAGACGATCACGAGCATTGATCTCAGCGGGTCGATAACGTAATAAGTGGGCTGGATAACAATGGTCTAGCCAGCCCTGTAAAAGTAAATTAGGAAAGGCTATCTTGACCTCTAAGCGTTGTGGTTCACCCTCACATAGAGGCAATAACTTGTGCGCTAATTCAGTACAGTCATGACGAATCCGAGCAAGCTTTAATTGGCCATTGGTTGCAACAGGCAAGGCGCCTTCTGCAAGTATGGTCTGATCTAACTGGTTAAGATCACCATCCGACAGTGCCGTTTCAAGATAACGTTGTTTAATTAAATAAGCTTGTAAACCATCCAGCGCAAAAGGCTCTTCATCTTGAGCTTTAACTTCATGATTAGCAAAAAACACTTTTAAACGTTGATTGAAAAAGCTGCGACAGGGATTCTTTAAAAAACTAATAATAGCATTAAGTTCAATCTGCTCTTGAGGCTCTTCAACTAAGGCATCGACATAAAAAGCAGAAGGCGCTTCGCTCTCTGCACTTGCCGCGGGTAACCACTCACGGGCATAACTAAATAACGACGATGACGAATCTTGTGGCAAAAAGTACACGGGGCTGAAGGGTACCATCGGATGCTGTTGAATCAAACGGGCTCTTAATTTCTCACCTGACTCACTCGTAGAAAGCGCTTGATCTCCCTCTAAAACATAGCTTTGTGTCACATAGTCTAATAATTCACTCACTAATACCGATGGAATTTTCTCATTATTATCTTTGATAGAGCGCCCCACAAAACTGATATATAAACAGGCTTGCGCAGATAAGAGCGCCTCTAAAAAAAGATACCGATCATCATCTCGACGTGAACGATCTCCCCGTCGAGGGTAATCAGTCATTAAATCAAAGCCGACAGGTGGGATACTCCGTGGATAGGCTGAGTCATTCATCCCTAATAAACAAACCACAGAGAACGGAATAGAGCGCATAGGCATTAACGTACAGAAGTTAACAGCCCCCACCATAAAACGCTGAGACGAGCGCTGTTGATTAATTCCATTTATCAAATAATCAGCCATCACGGTAGAAGACAAGGGCAAAACATAGTTCGCATCGCTAAGCTGCTCTTGTAATGCTTGCAAGGTTTGTCTAATTCCATTCAGAGGTATTTCATCGGCTTCATCAGCACTATAAATGGCATCTAATAAACCATTAATAATATCAACCCACTCCGCAAGCTCATGTTCACCACTAAAACTGTCTTTTACCTCATCGAGAAGATCTATAAAATCAGCTAGCTTGCCTAAAAGTTCAGCTTCAAGACCTTCAATCTCCATGTAAGGTGCAATATCTTGCCAATAACCTACCTCTTCCCCTAGCGCATAGCCTGCTAACATTCGACGCAAACCAAAACGCCAACTATTTTGTTCAAACAAGGGCAATTGCCATAAGCTTCGCTGTTCAGAATCCATCCCCCAACGGATATTAACCTGATCGACCCAGTACCTTAATCGCTGAAAGCTCGGCTCATCCAGATCAAAACGTCGCATAATTGCAGGCACTTCCAGCAATTCAAGAACATCCGATACGGTAAAGCGGCTACTATCGAGTTTTACGAGTTTCTCAAAACTTAGTAATAAAGGGTTTTCTTGGCGACTACTCCGATCAGATATGGAATAAGGGATATAGCGTTCAAAGGGTACGCTAGAAAAAACAGCATCAATATAAGGAGCATATTGAGCTACATCAGGCATCATGATAATGACATCGCGGGGCTTAAGATTAGGATCATTCTCAAACATAGCGAGTAATTGATCATGCAAGACTTCAACCTCTCGTAAAGCACTATGGCAGCTATGTACAATCAATGATTGGTCATCGCTTGTAATAGAGTGTTTATAAGAACTTGTGGAAGGATCTTCTGGAAACTGAGCAGGATTGTCTAAATCTAGGATGTCTTGTTGAATACTGCTAAGTAAACAATGTCTTTCAAGATCCGCAAAAGCATCAATCTCATCACCAACACTTTCACCAAGACAGTCTTGTAATTGATAAAGATAATCACGTCCAAGCTTACCCATAGAGGCAAGTAATGGATTACCTTCAGCATAGTCACTGTAATCAAGTTCAGGCTTACTGAACCAGCGTCGATTCATTCTAGCGATCTGCTTTTGATCAACAATATCCCCCCAGTAATAACGACAAGGATTGGTCACCATGAGGTGTACATCAATACGTTCGCCTAAGACTTGCAAAGCTTGAACATAATTCTGAGGCAGTGCAGAGATACCAAAGACAAATAAACGCTTAGGGAGTTTGTCTATATCACCAATGTTTCGTACCGACTCAACAAACGCACTGAACATATTTGCTCGGTGCCAATGAGGTTGACTTAACGCTTTAGTCTGCTGGGTTAATGCACGCCAAAGAATCGGTTGCCAAGGGTGACGCTCTGCGGCCAAAGAACCGCCTTGCTCCCAATCAGCAACCCACTCGGGTCTATAGACGAGATATTGGTCAAAAATATCTGCAATTTTATTACATAACTGATAGAGCCTAAACCTAGACTCATCATCAGCTAGGTAGCTCCTAAGAGCAGAAAATTCATCTGTCCCCAATAGATCCGGTAGCAGTAACATCAACTTCCAACTCATCGCTTCCTTATTAAAAGCGGAGCGGGCGGGTACCCCTTCTAACACTTCGAAAAAACAGTGCCATAAAAAAGAGGCTGGCAGTGGAAAGTCCACAGATGCGGCAATACCAGATGATGCAGCCAGTTCCAATTTAAGCCACTGTGCCATGCCAGGGCTTTGCACTAAAATCTGCTCTGCACGAAAAGGGTCAGAAAGAGGGTCTCGTCGAATAAGTTCAACAAGTAGATCTTTCAATACAAGTAATGAGTTGGAATGATAAACCTGAAACATCCGTTTCCTGATTTAGTAATCGTTATGAGGAGTAATAGCTGTACTTTACTCAACTCAGATTTCTTTGTCAGGAAAAATCTCTATAAAGTCAGCGCATTAACCTTATAGACTTGAATCGCAGAGAATTGAAAACCTAACACTATTTACTTTTAACTCAGAACCACTAACGAAGTTAACCTGAATATTAAAAGGCGCTTAATAGCCGTTAAAGTAGGTAATTAAGGGGACGAAGTGGGGTCTTTTGATTCTACCTCTAATGCAGGCAAGCTACCAAAGCCCTCTTTTTCCGACCAATAATCGCGCCCCTGCTCAACTCGAACAACCCCTTTAAAGCGCTGTTTAAGATATTCTACTGCGTCAGGTAGCGTATCAATATCACAGAGGATAACCCCACCGCGTTCATTGTCTGTAGAAAAAAGATAACTTTTCATCGTGCCTCCATGTAGGTAAGCGAATCATTACACAGAGCCAAGAAAGGTTAAACCGTTATAATGCAGTTTTTTCCTTGGCTTTTGGCTTTATACAACCCTTCATCTGCGCGGGTCATAATACTTTGTACATTATCCCCTACAATATAAGAGGTTAAGCCGATACTAACACTCACATTAAGCTTACCACTCGTTCCTTCAGGCAGTATAAATCGATAATTTTCTAAACTTTCTCGAATACGATTAGCAACCTTAACCGCCCCCTCAATATCAGTGGAAGGCAGTAAAACCGCAAACTCTTCTCCGCCATAACGATAGCCGCTATCAAGCCCCCGAAGCGAGGACTGAATCAAAGAGCCAAAGGTTTCTAAAACTTTATCTCCCATTAAATGACCAAAAGTGTCATTCAGCTTTTTAAAATCATCAAGATCGAAAAAACACAAGGTAAACTCATGATGATAACGTCGCGCTTCATCCAGCGTGGCTTCTAACTTCGTATAAAAATGTCGGGTGTTATATAAGCCAGTTAGACTATCGGTCACACTTAACTCTTTATAAGTACGTTCCCGCTCAAGCAACTCAAACTCAGCAATTTTTCTAGCACTAACATTCTCGAGGGTTTCAATGGCGCCTATTAAATTTCCCTCAGGATCCATGATGCCTGCTGCAGTAAAGTGTAACCACTCACCATCAGATCCACACTCAGGGAAAAAATCCTCAGCTTCATATGCATCATCGATTAACGCAGAGCGTTTACATTTGTTGGTATAGTAGTGCTCAACATCTTCATATCGCCCCCCTTGAAGTATTAAATCAGCTAAACAAGGGCGCGGAGTTGAATAAAAGGGTTTCCAGTGATGCCCTGTTCCAATCATCTCTTCACGACTCAGCCCACTTAACTTTTCAAGTGCTGAATTCCAATGCAGAACCACATGGTTTTTATCAAGAACAAATGTGGGTAAAGCAATACGGTCAAATACTTGAACAAGTAATGAAGGGTCTGCCTTATCACAAAAAAATAAAGAGCTTTTTGTAGAAGATTTATCATTCAGCGCTGATTCTACAGAATGAGAGATAGATCTAACCTTGGAATCCATAATAATTAAGAGCACCTGCAGCGAAGCATATTAAGACAAACGTCATACAAGCGAAATAAGATATAAATAGGCCAACAACCCATTACAACCTTTACAACAACGCCACAAACATCATAAGTTGAAGTCCATTATCATGATTAAGGTAAGGTTAATCATTAACCTTGATCAAATATTATAACAATTGATCAATAATCAATCTCTTAGACTTATTACGCACTTGCAGCATAAAAAGGTAGTATAAGAAAAGTAGCCAATAAGTGTAGATCTCGATCTCAATCGTTCCAAAAAACCACTGGATCACAACGCTCTAAATAATTCCCACTCGAAAAGCAGAGAACAGAACCCGCAGTCATAGGCGTTGACTGAGGCAGAAGTGAATGGCTGGCAATAATTGCTATATCCGCATCGTTTTCAGTCATAATCGTCAGAGGGAGTGCACCGTTCAACTTAACGCTATCACCCGAAAACTGCTGATAAGCCAAAGGCTCAATATCTGAACTCAGGGAGGTATAAGAAAACATCATTTCGCCATCCCAATACATAAAATTATGTGGCGCTAACTTCTCTAATCGTCCTGCATAATCAGCCACCAGCGCTAACCTCATTTCATGATCAGGTCGGCCCTCTTTCCATAGTTTTCTTATACGCTCTTGTAACAAGCAAAAGGCCCGCTCTTGATCAGTACAACTGATCGGCCATTGATCGCCAATAGGAAAACGATCATTATTCACAATCCCAGGGAGATCACCGACCATAGAAAACAGATGCGCACTCCCCCGCTGCGGACGAATAAAAGGCTGAATATCAACGGTTTCAATAGGAGCATTGGGATAAAGTACCGCAGCCCAAAGATCAGAATAAGTATGCTCTAAGCCACCCCCAAGCTTAAAAAGTTGCTCCAGTCGCTGTACATCATCGCGTCCTAAAGCCACCAGCCGGCTTGGGTTCATATCAGATATAGAACCAACCCCTAAACCTTCAAATCCGACAGATCCATGTAGCTGGACATTGATAGGTGATGAACTTAATACCGTCAGCAAAAGCGGGGAAGAACTCATTTTTACCTCAATTATTTACGACTTTACGCTGTTGACCAATATAGAAAATAACCCCTATAGACCATAACACTAGCGGCAATACGATCCAATTCATTGCTTGCCAACCTAATGTCATCTCTAACCAACCAGAAGATAATGCAGTAACTGCTACCATACCAAAAACAATGAACTCATTACTTGCTTGAGATTTAGCCTTCTCAGCGGGTTTATAGACTGTAGTAAACAACTGAGTCGCGCTAATAAACATAAAATTCCACCCAATACCTAGACAGAGTAACGCAGTCCAAAAATGCCATTCACTAACACCGGTAAGGTTTATGCCTATACAGGCCAGCATAAATAAGGCCCCTAAATGCATGATAGGGTAGATACCAAAACGATTAATTAATCCCCCCGTAAAAAATGATGGCGCAAACATCCCAAGCACATGCCATTGAATAACCTGAGCCGCTTGAGGAAAGGTGAAACCACACCGAACCATGGCTAATGGTGTTGCAATCATTAACAGGTTCATGACGACATAACTGACCATCGCAACAATCACTGCAACGATAAATACAGGCTGAGAGGCAATCTCTTTTAACGGCCGCTGGGGCGCATAAGTATTTTGTTCTTGCTCACATGGGAGCTCAGTAAAAAAGAGCATCAACAACGCTATAGTATAGAGTGCAAGTAAACCGATAAACGCCCCAACAAATTCAAACTCACCGAAATAGGTCTGGCTATAAATCGCTAACTGAGGGCCTACAATCGCAGCAAGTACACCACCAGCCATAACAAAAGATATCGCATTACTTTTCTGTTCATCCGCGCAGACTTCCACAGCAGCAAAGCGATATAAGGTACCAAACCCTATGCCAATACCGAGCAAAAACGTGCCTAATGAAAACAAGTAAAACAGGTCCGCGGTTAATGCAAAGATACATACAATAGAGCCTGAAATACCAACACAATTACCTAAATAGAATCCATTTTTACGCCCTATGCGCTTCATAATTAAGGACGCTGGAATTGTCGCTGCCATTAAGCCTAAAAACTGAGTGGCGACGGGGAACGTTGCTAAACTGGGATTAACCGTTAGACTTTGACCAATCAACGCAACGACAGACACCAATAAAACATTGCCCGTTGTCAGCAGCGCTTGGCATACGGAGAGTAAAAAAACATTCTTATTCATTAATCTATCCCTACTTCGTTACTCAACGAGTATGTCCCAAAACGTGCTTTGTATTCCCGAGGGTTAACACCTAAGCGCCTCAAAAAAACACGTCTTAAATTATCAGCAGAGACAAAGCCACAACGCTCAGCAACTTGTTGAAAACTGAGCTTCCCTTCACACACTAACTGTTGTGCTAAGTTCAAGCGACTACTCTCTATATAAGCCGCGGGCGAGCTCTCACAACTCTCTTTAAAAAGCCGAAAGAGATGTCGCTCACTAACGCAGCAGTACTCAGCTAACAGAGCCAATCCAAGGGATTTATCTAAATTTTTTTGTATATAAGCCTGTGCTTTAGCCACAACCCCTGTGGCTTTATTCTGGGCATTTAATTGGGTACTAAATTGCGCCTGCCCGCCCGGACGTTTAACAAAAACCACTAGCTCACGAGCAACATCCATAGTAATCCCATGGCCAAAATCCTCTTCAACAAGCGCCAACGCTAAATCAATCCCCGATGTAACGCCTGCCGATGTATAAAGATTCCCTTGTTTAAGCCAGATAGCATCGTTCTCAACCTCGATATCCTCATAGTTTTTATCGAGTAAAGAGCAAGACTTCCAATGTGTGACCGCTTTCTTACCTTTGAGCAATCCAGCTTCCGCTAATAGAAAAGCGCCACTACAAACCGAAGCAATTCGATTAACCCGCTTAGCACTCTGCTTTACCCAGTCAATAAGTTCATCATTATGGAGAAGGGTTTTAACCCCTCGCCCCCCTGATAACAATAAGGTGTCCGCGTCCATCAGATCAGAAAACGCTAAATCGGGTAAAATTTTCATACCAGAATTGGTACAAATGGGATGCGTATCTACACCAACAATTTTAAGTTGATACGCTTCATAACCTAGAGCCTGATTAGCCGAAGCAAACACTTGCAACGGCCCGGTCAGATCAAGAATCTGGCAATCCTGATAACCTAAAGCAGCGATGATCTTCATAAGATACCTCCAATAAGATGGAGCCAGTATCTCTTAGAGGTGAAATGTCCTCAATGACTAATAACAGTCAATTTAGGACATTTACAAAGGCCCGTCACTTAGATAAGCAACGCGAAACGCTAAAAAATAGAGCTACAACGACAGAAGATCAATCTTCTGTGGATTGTAAGATTGTACTGCTTCACTCGCATCTACCGGCACCTCAGGTTTAAAGGTTGGGGTTTCAGTTCCAGGTACTATACCGTGAGGGTAGCCCTGCTGAAGACCTTTAAAATCGAATAGTTCAGTGTCAGCCAAATGCGAAGGCACAACATGCTGTAAAGAGCGAAACATTGTTTCAATACGACCTGGGAAGTTTTTATCCCACGTTTGCAACATCTCTTTGATAACCTGACGTTGAAGGTTTTCCTGCGAACCGCAAAGGTTACACGGAATAATAGGAAAACCTTTTAGTTCAGCATAAGCTTCTATATCTTTCTCTCGAGCATAAGCGAGAGGACGGATCACTGTATTTTTACCATCATCCGACACTAATTTTGGCGGCATCGTTTTTAATTTACCACCATAAAACATATTCAGGAAAAGGGTTTCCAAAATATCATCACGGTGATGGCCTAACGCAATTTTTGTCGCACCAATCTCTTCAGCAAAGCCATACAACGAACCTCGACGTAAACGAGAGCAAAGCGCACAGGTTGTTTTTCCTTCAGGTACAACCTCTTTGACAATCGAGTAGGTATCCCGCTCTAATATATGAAACGGCACGCCTATAGTTTCTAAATAAGCAGGTAAAACTTTTTCAGGAAAGCCCGGTTGTTTTTGATCCAAGTTCACAGCGACCAACTCAAAATTAATCGGCGCACTACGTTGCAAGTTCATTAGGATATCAAGCATAGCGTATGAATCTTTACCTCCTGAGAGGCAGACCATCACTTTATCCCCTTCCTCAATCATATTGAAATCTTCAATAGCTTTACCCATCTCACGACGTAGTCGCTTCTGCAGCTTATTTTGACGGACTTTTAGCTTTTTCTGTTCGGCAGAATCAAGCTCAGCAGATGTAAGATTATGTATTTCAGGCGTACTATTTGAGTTCATTACTGACACGGCCATGGAACTGATTCAGTTCGGTTAGATTCAATTGAGATGAGCATCAATACTTTGATGGTCGCGAATTATACATCAACATTTTAAGTGATACACTTTCAAGGAATCCCTGCTATAAAGAAATATAAATAAACCTGTATCAGACATCTTAAGGCAAATTAATCATGAACCGTTTAGCCAGAAAAGTTATCCTCATCTGTTTTGCATTTACAATCACGACCTTAAGCCCAATGTCCATAGCTTCGCCGGTTTTTAAGTTAGAGATGGAAGGTGATTTTGAGGGAAATTACGATAAAATCAGTCAATCACTTGATGCCAATAAATTTTTTGTGATTTTTGAACCTAATATAGGTAGCTCTCTTAATCACTTTAAAGAACGCTGGGGTGATCAATATAACCAAAATGGCTATGAAGAGATTCAAAGCTTAGTATTTTGCAATCCTTGGTATGTTAATCAAATCCTTAATAAAGACCCTGAGATGGCTGCATTATGCCCTCTATCAGTAACCTTGCTACATAAAAACAGTAAAACCACAGTGCTTTTTCTAAGACCTAGTCAACAGAAGCCAAGCAGCCCCGCCCAAGCCCTATTAATTGAACTTGAAAATGACATAGTCAACGCGTTCGAACAGGCACAATCAGCGGAATAAACAGTTATCGCTAAGCTAAGCAAAAAAAGGGGGGCTATTTTATCCAATTTATCTCTTTTGCTGTCTCATCACCCACCACAACATCCTCTAAGCTACTAGGAATAACCGAGAACCTTTTTTCAACAGGGATGCGCCCTCCCATAACTTCAGCTTGAAGTTGTGGCAGCAAAGGCGACAGATTTGGATCAGCGTAACCTTCAGGCCAAATAGGCTGGTTATTATGTAGATCATATTTATCCGTTGCACCAAGAGTATGTAATAGCTCATGGACGATAATAAAATCGTTTTGCCTTTGATAATCCTTACTGGCAAAACCATTAACGACACCCACCATCCCCTTTTGTAGACCAAGAGAATGCTCTAAAACCTGATGGTTTCGAGGAGAAAAGAGACGCAGATACACTTGCACATCAGCACTAGGTCCTTGCCAACTGTTATTGTTCCAAGCCCAATAGCGAAGATGAAGACTCCATATTACGCTCTCTAAAATACTGGATTGTTCAGGTGGTTTTGGTGGGTCTTTAGGTAAAGGGGGCGCTAGATAAACCTCAACGGGCTGATCTAAAACGATACCGTAGCGTTTTGCTTCACGGCTAACAAATTGTTCAATATCATCAAAATCTTTATCACTCAATCCGTTAATAAATTGCTGAGTATCTGCCCGTTGATCTGAATTAATAGGATAAATAACCACCCATAATGACTCCTGCCAATCCGTAGAACGAACCCGAGAGAGCCAAGCATTTAACGCCACAACCAATAGCACTAAGATTAAAATCGTTAATCTCAATTTACCCCATAGCGTTCGCTGTGACATTACTTAAGATCCTACTTTTTATCTAAACCGCTTTAAAACAAGCCAACAATAATCAGATAACGTACTGCTTTCCCTAGTGTAAGCATTAGTACACTTAAAATAAAAGCTGTTTTCAACCATCCGGCCATGAAACAGATAGGGTCTCCAATGATAGGTAACCAAGATAAAAGCAAAGAGAAGGCGCCGTACTTTTTTATCCAACTCTGGGCCTTCTGCTGACGCGGCTTATCAAAAACACGTAGCGGAAAATAGTGCGCTATCCCTCGCCCCATCAAGAAAGTAACAACACCACCTAATACATTTCCCGCCGTTACAGCTAGCCATAAACTGGTAGCACTATGTATGCTTTCATTTAGCTGCCAAGCTAACAAAACCTCAGAACCACCAGCTAATAAAGTAGCTGAAATAAAACCACTGATAAACAGTGCCGTTAAACTAAGCTCCTCACTCACAAGGCATCCATACTTGCTTTAATACAACGCAATACACCCATCTCATAAGCTCCGGCCAAAGCATCATAGACCGGCTTTAAAGCATGGCCATACTCGTGCTGACACTCTAAGATGACCTGTTCAATATTTTTGAATTCATTACTCGGTAATTCAATAACATCATCTACAGCCAACTCCTTTTTCAAAATAGACTGCGCTAGATGAGCATAAATAGCATTGGCAGATAGATGCTGCTGGCGTGCAACTTGATCAACGGTCATACCACTTTTATAAAGCAAAACCGATTCTTGAGCTTGGCTTGCAACCTCATCCTTACCACTACCCTCATGTTGCTCAATCACACTAATAAAATCAGCTCCATACAGATCTAACTTCCGTTCACCTACGCCATTTAAACGTCTAAACTGATCGGAGGTTTGTGGGCGATACATCACCATCTCCATCAACGTTGCATCATGGAAGATCACATAGGGCGGTACATCTTGTTCATCCGATAAACGCTTACGTGTAGCTTTAAGGTCATTCCATAAAGCATAATCGGCCGCTTCTAATTTACTTTGCGGTACTTGATTCTTACGATAAGGCGTATGCTGACGCTGATCTTTACGTAGCTGTATCCTCTCCTCACCTTTCAATAGGGGACGACAACGATCCGTTAAGTGTAAAACCCCGTGCTGATCAACATTCACACCTAAAAATCCACGTGCCACCAGTTGACGAAAAACCGAACGCCACTGGTTTCTATCTAAATCTTTACCTATACCCCAAGTAGATAGTTTCTGATGCTGAAAACGTTCAGTTTTATCATTAGGTTTACCCAATAATGTATCCACAACATGGTTTACACCAAAGCTCTGCCCTGAACGATAAACCGCAGATATAGCTTTACGCGCCGCATCCGTGCCATCCCATACAGGTACAGGCTCTAAACAAGTATCGCAATTTCCACAGGGAGCATGATCATCTTCACCAAAATAGCTCAATAGGACTTGCCGACGGCATGATGTTATTTCGCACAACCCCAGCATAGCTTCCAACTTTTGCTGCTCGACTATTTTCTGTTCCAGCGGCGCTTGTGAGCCTTCTAGCATTTGGCGTAGAAACATTACATCCTGCAAACCATAAACCATCCAAGCATCCGCAGGTAAACCATCACGTCCCGCACGGCCTGTTTCTTGATAATAAGCTTCGATACTTTTTGGTAGATCTAAGTGAGCAACAAAACGAACATTAGGTTTATCAATCCCCATACCAAATGCGATGGTTGCAACCATAATGATATTTTCTTCGGTCAGGAAACGATGCTGATTATGGCTACGCAGATCTGTTCTCAAACCGGCGTGGTAAGGTAGTGCATTAAACCCCTGCTCACTCAACCACTCAGCCGTATCCTCTACCCGTTTACGGGAAAGGCAATAAACAATGCCGGAATCTTTAGGATGCTCATTCTTTAAAAACTTAAGAAGTTGTTGCTTAGCTTTATCTTTCTGACCAATTCGATAACGAATATTTGGCCGGTCAAAGCCTTGAATAAACTCAGCGGGTTCATGTAGTGCCAAACGGTGAACAATCTCTTGCTGGGTACGTTGATCAGCGGTTGCCGTTAATGCAATGCGAGGGACGCCCGTAAATAATTCTGCTAATCGGCTGAGTTGTAGGTATTCAGGCCTAAAATCATGACCCCATTGAGATACACAATGCGCTTCATCAATCGCAAACAGGGCGATAGGGCACTCTTGCAAGAGTGAGAGCGTTCTTGGCTGTAATAGACGTTCCGGCGCTATATAGAGAAGATCAAAACCACCCGCTCTTAACTGATGCTCTGTTTCATTGATTAAAGAAAAATCTAAGCTAGAATTCAAACAACCCGCTCTAATCCCCCACTGGGAGAGCGCGGTAACTTGATCTTGCATCAAGGCAATTAAAGGCGAGACAACCACCGCTGTTCCTGGACGAATCAGTGCTGGAAGTTGATAACAAAGGGACTTTCCTCCCCCTGTTGGCATAATAACCAGCGCATCGCTGCCATTAACCAGTGTCTCAACTATCTCAGCTTGAGGCTCACGGAACTGTTCGTAACCAAATACGTCTTTTAAGATCTGAAGGGCGCTAGAAATCATGCACGGATTATCCAGAAAGCTAGACAGCTTGTCACTCCAATTAGGTCATCTAGGACAAACAAAAAAGCTGCTAATTATTACTTAGCAGGCTAAAATCAACCTCATTATCTTTTATGGAATAGTTTCATGTCTCTCAACACTGCAAATACCTTGACCGACGCTGAGTTGGATCAATTGGATGATTTTCTTTATTCAGATCACGTCTCAGAAGACTGTCTTGATCTTATTGGTGTTCACGGTCTTTTCTGTGCTTTAAATATCAGCCCAACCCCGCTGGCAGAAGAGACATGGCTAGAATTAGTATTCGATGAGACACCTAAGTGGGAATCAGACGCTCAAGAAAAAGAGATTATGTCCCTACTAAAACGTTTCTACGCCAGCATCGGGGCCAACTTTTACAGTGATGGAGAGATCGAGCTTCCTTGTGAACTATCTTTAGATCCAGAAGAAGATGAAGATATTGCGCCTCTTGCTTGGTGGTCTCAGGCGTTCATGGAGGGTGTATTTACTCAGGAAGACAACTGGTTTTCCAATAAAGCCGACGATGATGTAGCCCAAATGCTGCTACCGATTATGGTTGCGTCTGAGCTATTTGACGAAGATGACATCAACAAAATACGTGATGACGAAAATCTTTGTGCAGAAATGTGCTCTCAAATTCCAGAGCTGTTAGTGGATCTTTACCTACACTTCCACGCACCTGAGAAGTAATAATAGAGGCGCGGGCTACTAATTACCTTACGCCTGCGCCAACTTTATACTTTTAATTGATTATTACGATCCCTCGAACGACGAATCAATTCATCCCCATCTGCTTTGGGCCCCAACTTAGCGATCCGATCATATAAGACTACATTAACCGTCGCCGCCAAGTTCATACATCCAACAGTAGGTATGTAGATTACATCTTCACACCAAGCCACAATCTCTTTATCTATAGATCGATCTTCTGGGCCAAAAATATAGAACGCATTTTCAGGGTGCTGATAATCAATTAACGATGTTGCCCCTTCCACCAGTTCAATAGCAACCGGCCGCGCTCCTTTAGGTATAGCTTGTTTAAAAGACTCTACATGTTCTAAAGGGATCCGCTCAACAGCATTACGTGTATCAGTTTGTAAACGGCGCCCCTGCTCTTGAGCTTTATTAAAACGGTTACCGGTATAACTCACCGATGCAGCGTTATAGCATCCCGCAGCACGCATTATAGCGCCTACATTTTCTGGGCTTTTAGGGTCAGTTAATCCGATATGAGCTTGATGATTACAGGGCATATACAAAAAAGCCTTATTAAAAAACATGCATCTTATAGCAATCTATATGAGAGGAAAATGCACAGTAACAATTAAGAAAAACTAATTTAAACAGCCAATCATCACGAACAAGCTTTCAAAAAACTGCGTCTATTTAGAGATCGATACAAGGTAGTAGCAAAGCCACCCACCCTTGTATCGATTTTTTAGAAGATTAATAGGTTACGCGAGCAGTACCACTTCCAGTTAATACACGTACTCGATCACCTGATCTAAACATTGGACCATCAGCAACTTCCTGAACAACAGAAATAGTATTGCCATTATCAAGGCGGACAGTAACCTCTTGGCCTTGAGTCTGAGTTAGTGATTCTTCAGCTGACTTACCGGCTAAACCACCGGCAACTGCACCTAAAACAGTTGCTATGGTCTTCCCTTTACCGCCACCTACATTAGAACCTACTACGCCACCCACGACAGCTCCAGCACCTGCGCCCACAACTGAATTTGTTCCCTCAATAACAACAAGCTGTGCAGACTGCACAACGCCATACTGCACTTGCTGTACTTGACGCGCTTCACTACGAGAATAAGTATCTCCACTTAAACTATTCACACAGCCAGTAAGTGCTAGTGAACAAGCTAAAGCCGCTGCAATTGTAAATTTATTCATAATTCCACTTCCTTCTCTATCTTATTTTAAGCACCAAATGGCTGATCCATGCCCATAAGGTCTCTTTTAATCGACGATGCCATGGTCTTTTTGACCAGTTTTCATATGTTACTTCCTGACAATGAAGCAAATCATCATTAAATAACTGAGTCATCTGTTCTAAACATTGTTCATCATGCAGTTCAATATTCGCTTCTAAGTTCCAACGTAAATTCCAATGATCCAAATTACATGAACCTATACTCGCCCAGCTATCAACCACCGACATTTTTGCATGAAGAAATCTCGGTTGATATTCAAAAATCCGTACACCCGCTTTTAATAAACGACTGTAATATCGTTTAGAAGCGTGGAATACCCAAGGTTGATCGGTATGGGGCCCAGCAATGATTAATTTCACATCTATTCCCCTTTTTGCAGCTCGCCGTAAAGCGTGTCGCATAGAAAAAGAGGGTAAAAAATAAGCGGTCATTAACCACACATTATTATTGGCACTGTTCACTCTTTTCAAAAAACTCGCTTTTATATCCTGTTGATAGAGTCCCTGAACAGTACATACTCTGACCTTCGAGTTACCTTTTTGTTCCAGACTACCACCAGGCGAAAGCACCTGTGCTGTACAACGTTGCCACAATTCATTAAACATAGTGACAAGGTCTGTTACAACCGGTCCTTCAATTTGAGCCATAAGGTCATGCCAAGGACAACCAGCTTCATCTGCTAACCAGTATACATCGCTTAACCCTGTACCACCGATGAACGCGACGCGCTGATCAGCAACAAGTAGTTTACGATGATCACGGGCAAAATTTCGAGTAAATTTGCTCACATGCAGTGGGTTATAGACAACGATTTCAACGCCTGCTGCCTTCAACACATCACGGTCTGCATTGGAGAAGCGATAAGATCCAAAATCATCAATGATCAATTTAACCATAACACCGCGTTGTGCAGCTCTAATCAGTGCTTGAACAAAACGGCTCGTAATCACACCAGAAGAGACAAAATAAAACTCCAGTAACAAGCTATATCGCGCTTTTTCGATCTCAGCCAACATTACAGGGAAGAAATTTTCACCATCGACTAGTAGTTCAACTTTATTATCTTCTCGCCACTCAAACTGCTTACGCATTATACAACCTTAAGACCGCTTTATTGATAATCACCATAAAGCCGTGCATACAAGCCATTATTGTTTATTAACTCTTCATGCTGCCCTTGTTCACATATTTTTCCATCTTCAAATACGTAAACATGATCAGCTTGTTTCACAGCACTTAACCTGTGAGCAATAATGATAGTTGTTCTACCTTTCAGGAATGTTTCTAAAGCTTGATGTAATGAAGTTTCTGTTTCTGAATCTAAAGCTGAGGTCGCTTCATCTAACACAACAACTTTAGGATCACTAAGCACCATACGTGCCACGGCAAGGCGCTGGCGTTGCCCTCCCGATAAACGTATGCCTTGGCGCCCCACTCGTTCATCCAAGCCGCTCTCAAGGTTTTCCACAAAACCTTTTAGTTGAGACACCTCTAATGCCTGCCATAGCTGAGCTTCACTAAAGTCTTGCCCCATCATTAAATTGCTGCGAATCGTGCCATTAAATAACGCGGGTTGCTGTAAAACAGTGGCTACATTATCTCTAACACAGGCTAAGCCAATCTCTTTTACAGAGATACCATCAAAATATATCTCACCCTCATTTGCCGGATACAACCCCAACAGCACTTGTACTAATGTTGATTTACCACCACCACTTGCACCAACTAAAGCAATTTTTTGTCCCGCTTCTATATTAAGTGAGACACCTTTAAGTATGGGTTGATCATCCATATAACTGAAATGGATATTTTGCAGGCTGACAGAAACAGTTCGTTTACCTTCAAACGGGTTATGCTGTAAAGAGTATTCAGGTTCTTGAGCCAAGCCCAATAGACTATTAATTCGCTGTAAAGCGGCCTGAGCACTGTAAAAGCTGTACTGGATACCAAGTATCTCTTGCACTGGCGACATCATAAACCATAGATAACCAAAGACAGCCATCATTTCACCAATAGACAGATCTGAGAACACCACCATTAACATCGATAATGCTCTAAATAGGTCCACCCCCACCATAAAAATAGCGAAGCCAAAACGATTAGCAGCATCGCTCTTCCACTCAAAAGCACTAGAGCGATCTCTAACAACGCGGGCATCATCAATTAAACGTGATAAATAATGTTGCTCACGATTACAGGCGCGAATCTGCTGAATATTATCTAGAGTATCAGTCAAGGCTGCCTGAAATAATTCATAGGCTTTATTTTCACGCCCTTTTAGATGTTTAACTTTCTTAGCTATAGATGTAGTGAAATAGATAACCACAGGGTTCAAAAAGAGAATAAAGAGGGCTAGCTGCCAATGCATCCATAATAAAATGGCAGCGGTTCCTATGATTGATAATGTGGCAATTAACAAACGGCTTAAGGAGCTACCTAAAAAGCGGTCAATCGTATCTAAATCGGTTACAAAATAAGAGGTAACAGTCCCACTCCCCAGAGTTTCGTACTCAGCCATAGATATGCGTTTTAAGCGTTGTAAAAGTCCCTCACGAATGCGGTAGGTCACATCTTTAGAGATAATAGTGAATTGCCTCGCCTGCCAAACATTAAACATTAAGGCGATAAAACGAAGACATAAGGTAACTATTAAAATCACGCTGATATAGAGCACAGGTCCTAACCAATCATCCGGAAAGAGCGGATTGATAGTTTCAACGATAAAACCAGGTTTATTTAATAAGACCTCATCGACTAACAGAGGTAAGAAAAGAGGCAAAGGCACAGAGGCAATAGCCGCGAATAGAGCAATAATATTTGCCTTTATTAACTCTCGTCGATGCTCCATAGCGACATCGAGTATATACCGCCAATCATAAAAATTTTTCACATTAGCTCCCTATCGTCTAGATAGGCTCAGTATAACGGAGCTTATGCATTTCATATAAACAAAAAAGCCCACATTATTAAATGCAGGCTTTTATCATTTTAAGCGATTACAAGGTTAGGCTTGTAACATGGCGAATAACTCATCTTTCAACTTCAGACGTTTTATTTTCGCCTCCTCTTCAACCTGAGTGCTAACAGCTTCAATTTCCGCTTCCATATGCTCTACATGCTTTGTTAGTTCATGGTATTCACCCAAAAGACTAGCAAACCGATCATCTTTCATTTTTAAGTCATGAATACGTTCACGGTACTCTGGAAAATCATTAATTAAAGCATGGTGTTCAATAGGCATTAGGTTCCCCTTATATTTATTCTGCTTCTTTATGTCTTCAGTCTCCTCCTCTACCTAACTGAAAACATTGACAAGCATCAACACTCTGATTCAAACAACTTTGCCTTAAGCTTAACCAACTTCACCTTGCTTTCTAAGCTTAATGATCTGCTTTTGAACCCCCTAAACATTTAGGGGAAGGCATAACAGTCTCTCCCTTTTTATGCCACTCAGACTGGGTAAACAAATGCATTGATAAAGCATGTATTGGTTGCTTCATCTCTTCTGCAAGCAAGCCATATATTAGTTGATGACGCTGAACTAAGCGCTTACCTGCAAAATCCTCAGAGACGATCGTCACTTTAAAATGGGAATCGGTTGCCGGCCCTGAATGCATATGACTTTCATTTTCAATCTCTAGATGGGCAATAGATAATCCCGCTTCCAACTTAGTTTTAATAATTGCTGCAATACTCATTTTTCGGCCTTCTTTTCACTTTCTGCTTTGGCTACTTGATCTATCGCCATTTTCAAAAAGCGTTTATGTATTTTCCGTGTTGTAAACGCCACTAAGCCAATTACAACCGGCACAGATATACCCATAATCAGATCTTTATTTAACTCAATACCCGAGTTATAAAGCGCCTCTAGGAGATACTTTAACAAGCCTATAGTGTAGTAACTAATGGCAGCAACCGATAAACCTTCCACTGTATGCTGCATCATTAACTGTACTTTAGAGCGCTGATCCATTGAGGCTAACAGATCTTGGTTTTGTGACTGTATGGATAACTCAACACGCGTTCTCATCATCTCAGCTACACGGTCGATACGCCGAGATAGATCTTCTAAGCGATTACTGGTAGCACGACAGGTCTTAACCGCTGGGGTTAATCGGCGTGTCATAAACTCTGTAATTGTTAAATGTCCTGAGACCTCGTCTTCTCTTAGCTCTTCCAAACGCTTAATGACAAGATCATGATAAGCATAAGTAGCACTAAACCTAAATGTAGCTCTCGCTCTACAATCTTCTACCCAAGCAGCCATATCGGTTAACCGTGATAATAGCTCCTGTTCATCAATATCCTTGCTATGGGCTAGATGATAAGTTACATCGGCTAATTTCTGATCCATAGCCCCTAGTGTAGGGTTAATCTCGCGCGCAGTAGGTAAGGAGAGCAGACACATCAATCGATAGACTTCAATCTCCATAATCCTTTGCACTAATCGTCCTAACTGGCTATCACTCATCTGTTTGTTATAGATAAGAAAACGACCAAAGCCATCACCATGGGTCTGAAAGGTCGTCCAAACACGAGCATCACCATCTTGAGGGCTACTTCCGACTAAACGCATCCCTTCAAAGAAACGCTTAACAAGAGGAAGGTTTAACTCTTGAGTTTGACGCGCATCCTCAACTGACAGATGGAAAGCACACATCACGGTACCTGGAATATCCGCCAACCAGCCTTCAGGCAGAGGGGTTAAGCCGGTAATTTCAAAAGGGTTCCCACCCTGCTCTATATCTGTATTGATAAAGGTATAGGTCGTGAACTCCATATGTTTTTCACGTCGTATCCGTAACTTATCAAAATCACAGTGATAACAAAGCTCATCAACTAGTGGCGGTTTAATTCCAAAATGATGGTACAACTCTTTAAGATGTTCAAATTGCTGCTGACTCTCTTCCTCATCACACATAACGGCTAAGTGAGTAATTCGAGCAGGGCTTTGAATCACCTGAAAGGGGCGAGAATGTAACTCACTGTATAATGTATCTCGCATAGGGTGCATACGCAGCCCATAAGGATTTACTGGTTGTTCCATCTATATACTCCAAAAAGATCAAACAAACGTTAACGCTTAAAGTTCGTCTAAATTCGCCATCATTAATGGTTGTGAACTTAAATCTATCGCCATAATCTGTGGATAAACATCAAACCATTGCTTAAATGATTCATAGGTCAGTTCATGGGGCCAACAATCCCCTAATTCGTCCCACGCAGAGAGTTCATTTTGAAAAATCTGCAACCACTGGGCTTCTAATGCTTTGCTAAAATCAGCTTCGGAGCTTACCTCTGCGATAAGATATACAGTACCTTCCCGCCTTTGCTCCTCTAGAGATAAGCACTGATGTAAACCATCGGCATCCACATCAAGACTATTGGTCCAATTTGCAAAGGGTTCTCGCGGTAGCACAACAAACGCTGAACGGTTCAGCAACTTCATGGTTCTTATCCTTTGCTTTCGTTATACTCGCAGTAACAAACGGTTGTGGTTTTATACCCATCATAACAGCTCATAAATTTCCCTCTAGGGGCAAAGAGACGGAGTTTACACCCAGTCGATGTGGATTTTTAGCCTACTACTCTTGACCCGTATAGAAAACAACATTCGTTTTAGGCTTTAACAGTGATTATCCCAGTACTTCAACAACTTAACACACGTGATGAATGGATGGCTTTCTGTCGTAGGGAAACGCCCTACTGTTTTATTGAAACGCCTGAATGCTTATTAGACTTCCAATCCACTTTTTTAATCATCACTCTTTTACCTAATACGACCTTAGCCCACGATGCCATCAAATATAGCTTGGGTTCAAGAACTAGTATGGAGCCTGTTTGGCAGTTAATTAAAGGTTGTAATTGGAACCTCAAAACAATTATTTTGGGCCTTGAAGAGATGGATTTTAGTAGTAATGTTCGCGACAACTCATTATTAAAAGTCCACACAGACCTAAGCGTCCGAAAATATTTCAGTCGAGAGCGCGGCATAATAACACCCGCACGTTTAGGACTGCTGGAGCCTTTAATGGCTTTACCGGATATTTGGGATGCGATAACACTTAATCAGTTGATCAGTAACCAGCAATTTTCTGATTTGAAAAACGAACAAAAGCCACTTTCAAACCTCTCGCCCCCAACTATCAATGAGCTTAAACTTATACTTTTAGATCCCACTGAACGCTGTATAGGGAAAATGCATGCTGGACGCTTACATATTTTTCGAGGAAAGCGATCATTCATTAGCTTAGTCCCTCAACTACATTGGCCATCGCCTCGCCTTAAACGAAAAACAAATTAACAGCCCATCTCCAATAATAAAAAAGGCGCCAAAAGCGCCTTTTTTATCTACATTAGCTCACTACATTAGCGGCTAAGACTCAACCAAATCTATTGCAGCATCAGGCTCTAAGTCAGCGATCATTTTCAAGGGGTTATCTGAATTAAGAAGCTCCCGTCCCCGTTGAGTAGGGAACTCTACATCTAAGTCTACCACTCGTCCATCACGACAAACGTTGATAATGGTATCCATACATGAACTTAGTAATGAGTACTTTTCATCCGGCGCTGCGATAATAGTCTGCAGACCTAAATCACTCATAAAGCCAAGGGAAGTTACGGTATTTTCTGAATCAAGTTTATTAAACGCTTCATCAAATACTGAAAGACTCATACCACCTAGAGGTTGACCGTCACTACCTTCTCGCAGACGGTAAGTCGCCCCTTGTGCAGCTGCGATCGCCACATAAAACGGTACCTGATGCTCACCACCGGAACCGGTTTTTATACGCTGAGTTAATGTTGTTTTCCGATTACCATCAAGGTCTTTAACGACTAACTCAAAGTTATAGAAGTTTCGGTAGTCTTGTAACAGGCTACTCTCCCCTTCATCTTTTAACACTTCATGAATTTTCGCTAACGCGTCTTTATGAGGCTTATCACTGTCAAATTTAAGATCAAACAGTGAACCAACATTTGCAGAATCCATCTGCGTATAGGCTTCTACCAGTTCCAGAATATCTTTCAGTTCAGGGTTAGGCATCATCTCAAAGCTATACATCTCTTTATGGAAAGGACGGCCTTTAAGATGTTGATTTAACTCACGAATAAGATCTTTTATTTTATTTATTTGGTCATTCAAATGGGCGACAAAGTCCGAACGGAAAGCCGTTTCAGCTTCTAAACGAGCACGCTCTGCTTTTTGACTGTAGTTAGCCAACTCAGAATCTTTAAGTGCTTGCACCGTTTCATCCACAAACGCGGCTAATTCTTCATGACTAGAGTCCGGCGTTACTTTATCCAACTGCTGATGACTTAAACCGCCACCATGGTATTTAGCTTTATATTGCGCAACACCATCACGTACGGCATTTTTCTTTTTCTCATGCAGAGAGAGCTCAGACTGAGCTTTCTTTGCCGCTTCAAAGATAATGCGCTCTAATTCACCTGAACAGCTTTCATCTAGATAGTCACGTTTCTCTTGGGCTGATTGTGCATCATAGTCTTCACTGGCCTCACACTTAGTGCGGGCAACTGCGTGTTCTTCTAACTCAGTATCAAGTACTTCTAAGGTTGCATTATCTTTGATAATAGAGGTACGTACTTTCTGCAACTTATCCATTAGTGAACGCTGCATCTGTTCAGTTTCTTTCTGCTCTGCAACGCAATCAGCGATACGCTGCTGAATACCGGTATCATCTTGATTACGTAGATCAGTGATTGCTTGACGCTGACCATCGATCTCGGTCGTTAGCTGCTCACGCTGATTCACGAGATCGAATACACGCTCATTAACATTATCTAAGCCGTTATTTAGGGTAATTAACGCATCACGTAATTTTTCTAGCGCATCATGGTTTTTACCCAATTCAGAGAATTCAGTAATCAATTGATCCACTTGCTTACCTTGCAAAGCGGCTTGATCAGAACGACGACGGATACCCATAATCGGCTGCTGTTCATTGATCGCTGTTGTCGAGCCTTCTGTTTGCAACATGCAATCATAAGTTAAGGCTCGTTCATGGCGAAGCAGCTCGGTTTCAGTTTCAACCGCCATAACGCCGCCTAATGCACGGTTCATATACGCCCGAGCATGATCGTTCTCTGTATCAATAAAGTGCGCTAAAGATCCGGCTTTATAACGGCTGAGCCATTCACCTGATTTAGTCGTATTAACAATTCGGCATCCTTTAAGATGACGACCTTTACGGCGATAAAGCGTAATCGCCTCTTTGACCCGATCAGGATCAACAATCAACGCTTCTCGACGTGCACCTAAGAAGGACTCAATGGCAATACGCCATTTATCGTCGTTGATATCTGCTAATTCACAGATAGGTGTTGATTCAATACCGTACTCCTGCAGCAGTTCCATCAACTCACGCGTATTTCGGCGTACAGGTGCATGACCTTGGCGCAGGGACTCAACCGCATTTTTCTGGTTTTGAATATCTGAACGTAACTCATTAATACGAATGACAGAGTGTTCATATCGTCTAGATACTTCACGGCGAACACCCTCTATCTGTTGCTTCAGGTTATCCAGAACATTATCAACCTCAACCGGTGACTGTGGCCATAAGTCCGCCATAATATCCTGTCCTGAACGCCATTGAGCAACACACTGCTCCACAACGGGGACGAACTTATTGGGTAATAGTTCTGAATTTTCAGCAAACCCAACAGTTGTTCGCATCAAGCTATAGACTGCCTGAATTCGCTCTTTCACAACATTAACTTCATGGGTTTTTGCAGTGATGGAGGATTCGAGAGCTTTCACTTTATGCGCAGAATCTGAGGTATTTAATTCAGCTCGGGCATCAGCCAAATTCTGCATGATCTGGTTAAGCTCATCACTCTTACTTTCAAGCTCTTTTTGTAGCTCAACTTCTTTTTCCTGATTATCCTCTAAACGCTCAGCTGCATCCTCTTTTTTAAGGTCTGCATTTTCAAAACGCGTTTCATGTACCACCCACTCATATTCGAGGGCATTTTTAACATTACGCTGGATACCGCTACAAAGCTCCTGAACTTTTTCAAGCTCGCCAATACGATTAGCAACTTCGCGGGTTTTCGTCTCCATCGCTCTATATTCATCCAGAGACTTACGAAACGCTCCTACATGTACGATATTCTCATCAAGTACAAATTCACGGATAAAGCGTGTAGGGCTATCGATTGGGACGAACTTTAGTGCGTTCTTAAAGTTTTTAACGAATTTATCATCATCATTCGGCATCTCTGGGTCGTAACTTAAATGTGTTACTAACTCCCTGACAAACCGACTAGAGCGCTTCTCTAGGATCATCTCCGGGCACTGTTTTAATAGATGTCCGCGCACATGCTCCCAGGATTTAGGTAAACGCCCTTCACTTGTTTTTTCAGTGAAATCATCTAGCGATACAGCGCAGTCCGGTAAAATAAAACGCCCTAATATATCTTCATCCGCCGCAGCCGTAGAGGCGCTAATCGCAAGCCCTACGGTTGTTTCTTTAGCCGTTTCTGTATCGAAAAAGCTCAGTGCTAAATAACAAAGCGAATCCTGACGGGCCGTGTTTTTCTTGCCATCATCATCTAAAAAACCTAAACAGTAAGTTCTAAGACTACGTTCACTTTTCTCCCCAGCAGAAGCGTTGAAACTTAAATGCCGTTTATTACCACCCATCAATACAGTTTGAATTGCATCCAAAAGTGACGATTTACCGGAGCCGTTTGGTCCAACAACAGCAACATTACCTTTAATCGGTATTTCAACTGCACCTAACACATACCAGTTAACCATGATAATACGGTTTAGCTGCTTCATGGTGTTGTTACCTCGTCATCCATGCTGCTTTGTTCAGTCATCGCTTCTTCCGGTTCAGCTGAGGTTGTTGATGCTTCAACTTCATCAATCGCTTCGGCCTTATCAGACTCATCCTGTTCGTCGGTAATAGAATCTGCGTCTATATCCTGTTCATCTTGATCACAGAGACCTTCTAACTGACGGATAAAGTCTTCTACTACTACTTGACGAATAACTGGATTAATCTTCAATGGAATATTCTTAGGTTCCATCTCATCCGGCTTGCCACGTTCAATGACCCCATGACGAGAGAATAAAGACAATATTTCTTTTAATCGTGTTTCGTTTGGAATCTCTTTACGCGTCAGGTTCTCATACAGCGTCAATAACTCATCTGTGCTGGTATAAGCTTGTCCACCTTCGACCTCGAAATTCTCTAAACGTTGTTCATATTGCTGACGAATACATAACAGTAATAAAGATTCATCAAGACGTAACCGCATAAAGCGCTCTTCGCCTTTAGGTAAAATCCCCATATAGGCTTCGTCCGGTTGATGGACAAAGCTCCAACCAATCGCTTCAAAAAGATTGGTAAAGTAATCCACATGTGAAGAGACTAAGAAATAGCTTTCTCTATGCCCTGGACGTTCCGCATAAAGGAACTGATTTGTCAGCAGTTGATTCGCCGCACGGCTGAAATCACTCGCTTGGTATTGATCGCTACGACCAATAATTTTCTGCAGATCACCTAGCATTTAAAACGTCCTTTGAATGCTCTTTTCTTGTTATGCAAAAGTCCCGACACTCAACCATATCGGCAACGTTAACGTAGTTTTCGTTAAAACTAATATCGTAACGATCGCTGGTTTTTCTCGCTTTTTTGCCCATGGACTTCATATGTCTGATGTAACTAAAACAGATGTAATCTTCTATGGAATCAATTTCAAAATCTTTCGCAGCTGCCTTATCTCGTCCAATCAGATGACGTTCAAGATAAGCTTCGACGCGATCAATTTTAACTTCTCGACGCTCCTTATATTCTTTAAAGAGCTGACGTAAATATAAAACTTTAGGATCAATCTCTTGCTTTGTAATCACCCGTGGTTCAGCAGCGACACGACGTTTAATCGGCGCACGTACACTGCCAGGGGCCAGAAAACCAACCGTTTCTAAACTCTTGATCCTAGGTATCTCACGACCATCTTTTTGCGCTATATCTGCAATAACACGGGACAACCGCGAAGCCATCCCAGGTGTCGTTTTATCCATATAACGCACGGTATCCGAAACCCGTTTTTCCAGACGGTAACGAAAATCATCAATTGTGGCCAAGCGTTGATCAACCGAATCAAAAATACGGATAATACGATTAATATGTTGATGCACACGCGCTTCAGCGTCATGAATATCCACTTCAAACTGCTGCTGATAGTGCATAATCAGTTGTTGTAATTTAATGGTATCGAACTGTAGCTCTCTCAACAGAGATAAAATTTGCTGACGGAAGCGGAACGGATTGTTTTTTGTCTTTAAAGTTTTGTAGTCAGAAACCAGTATATGCTCTACAAATCGATCAAAAAAGTTACGCACAATCTCTTGCGGGTTATTAGTGAGCGACAAATTAATCTTCAGTTCGCGCAACCCAAGCATCATATCCGTTAAATGAGCACTGAAATCAGCAGCGGTCTGCGCAGCCTCAGATAGAGTAATACCACGCCCAACAGGGTCATTAACCGCAGACTCTAAAGAGCTCAAGACGTTCAGTACGGCCCCGCCATAGCTTCTTTTCTCTAAGTTAGCGATAGAAACTAAAGTACGCAGTAAAAAGCTATTTGCTGGAGAGAGTAGGACATACACACGGTAGATACGCTGCTCCTCTTCCAACCATCCGGTGGACACTAGCCTGCGATAAATACGGCTAGTATATTCCGCCGTTGAGCGAGGTACTTCTTGCTGTTCCTCCTCGGTATCCCCTTCTTCAGGCTCCCAACGTCTAACACCGAGCCTGACTACAGCAGCTTCAATAGTCGAACGTACTAAATCTTTAGGAACAAACGGGTCTACAAGGTCTTCATCGAAGAACAGATCAGCCAATGAGGTGAGTACAGCCTGATATACCTGCCGATTTTGACCCGACAAAGGTAAGAACAGATCATCAGGAAGTTTATTAAAAAGCATTCAGCGTTAATCCGCAGCGTTATTTTTTTGAATAATAACCACCGATTCTAACGGAAAAATCGCATAGGGATAAGGGGTAAAAGGGGTTCAAAAATGAAGAAACGCTATCCTATTGATTAATATTATTTTTAGATAAAAAAAAGCACCCGATTCGGGTGCTTTTTATTTTACTTGATTAGCACTGAATTAAACAATGCCATCATCAATATTGTTACTGGTTAACAAGGTCGTTAGTAGATTCTGAGCTTCTGCATCATTACTAACGGATAAGTTATTCACATCCACCCGTTGCACAACCTCATTTGAGGAAGAGTCAGTAATAGTTAGCTGCAAATGACCAGAGTTCATAACGGCATCTAGTGTATGCGATCCATCAGATAGAACATCAGACAGGTCGATTACATCATTCTCTGCAGTATTAAAATCAGTAATCTGATCAACTGTTGGGTTAGTGCCTGTACCTAAATCAGATTTAGACCAAACAAACAGGTCTTCACCTGCTCCACCCGTTAGAATGTCATTACCTTCGCCACCAATAAGCACATCATCTCCATCACCAGCAGACAAGCTGTCATCGCCTGTACCTGCTAATAAGATATCATCGAACTCTGTTCCAACCAGTGAGTTACCTGACACTGTAGTGATATCAACAATCGTAGAATCTGTATTCGCAGATCCTGATGAGCCTAATGTGTATTCGAATGAGGCAGCGGTATAGTCCGCATCAGATGTATCAATAGCCATATACAACTCATAGGAACCAACACCATTATTTGGACTATCAACTTTGACAAAATAATTTCCGGCACTGGCTGCATCAAAGTCATCATAAGCACTATTACCATTTTCGTTAATAGTCGTTACAAAGTTACCCTGTGCATCATAAACACTAACACTAGTATTTATAGAAGCATTATCAATATCGAAGTGGATGCTCTCCCCTTCAGCCAAGGTAATCTCAAACCAATCTTCATCGCTTGAAGAACTTAGCTGACCGATAAAGGCTGCTGCATAGCCCGACTGATTTAATCCTGACAAGTTAGAGTTATTCGAACTAAACAAGCTCCGATCCGTCATATCAACGGCTGTCGCCATTGTATTATTAGGACTGGCTGATTCATCTTCAGTAATAATAGCTGCTGCAGTAGAGGTAGAGAAGTCACTTTCAGACAGCCCTTCAGCTCGAGTGAAAATAATATCACCCGCATCATTAACAATCCCACCAAGAGCATTATCAACACTCGTAATAACTCCGCCATCCTCTTGATCATTATGTATGATAGCGATCTCGGGAATAACTACTGGGGTGCCATCCGCGACATTCGTAATTACATTGTCACGATTTGCATCAAGCTGCGCCGTGAAATCAAGGTCTAACTTCATTGCAAGTGTAGCTTCATCACCATCATTATCTATCGCCTGAAGATCAAACAACTCTTGCGAGCCTAACAAGGCCGTAGTAACAGTAATACTGTAACTATATTCACCTGTTATAAAGTTCAACATCATATCCCCACCAATATCTGTTTCAACGGTAAGGATCTCATTATTAGCGCCCGACACTAAGCCAGTAAGGCTAACCACAGGGTCGGCACTCATAACGTCAGTATCAGGATCATAGCTGTATTTAACATCGTTAATCGTAATAGAAACAACCTGCCCGCCATCAGCGCCAAGCAAGAAACCACTATTACCCGCAGCCCCTAAGGTACTTTCAACGGTACCTGTTATCGAGTCATTGCTAAAGGCTTCGAGGAGCGCATTGGCAAGATCATTAGGGTCAGAGAGCAATATAGTATTCTCTTCTGCTGTATTGCTATCGTTAGCATCTACGTAAGCAGTATCAGCCGAATGGGCAACATCGTTTAGATGGTTAATAGCACTGCTACTATTACTTAAAACGTTACCAATACCGATCGCGTAAGACTCAGTAATTCCGCTATCGTCAAGGAAGGCTTCCCAAGCTTCTGGGCCACTTAACGATGAAGAGCTTCCCTCAGGCGTATAAGTGACGCTGCTATCAACGCTATGGCTATTGTTAGGCACACCATCAGTTACAAAATAACTAAAGGTCTGATCAGCGGGTGGCGGTGTAGTTAACTGGTATTCAGACATTACTGAATTTAACGCGGTATCGTACTCAGTGCCGCCATTTGCAATAATATTGTCTAAATACTCATAAGCGGCTGCAACATCATCAACAACCCAGCCACTACTATCCGTATTACTCGAGAAATCCACAATCATGACATTGACATTTCCTGCCCCATCAGCAGAATCAATCAGCTGTTTTAAGGCGTCACGGGCAATCTCTAAGTAATATAAACCGTCATTATAAAAATCATCAGCCATACTACCTGAACGGTCTAACACAAGAACCAAGTTAGTGGTAATCGTATCTTGTTCACCAACCAAGCTTTGCGTGATATCAAACGCGTTAACCGTATCATCTTCCACATTAACAACTAAGTTAACAGACTGAGGGGCTGATAAACCATCAGATACCGCTGCCTCAAATGTTAGTGTCTCATTATTTTCACCATTAGCAGTCTCATGATCGATTCCTGCTAATAAATTAACGTCATACTGAGCGCTATAGTTTCCATTTCCATTATCTACTGTGTCGTTCAGAGTTACAGTGGCTACATCTACGCCAGCACTACTAGTACCTGTTAAAACACCTTGTATTGAGTTGGACTCATCTGTATCAGCAACCCATGTCCAAGTCACAGGACTTCCATCAGAAGTAACCCCTGTAGGGCCTGACAAACTAATAGCGAAGTCGGAGTTATCCGGATCGACGATTGTAATTACACCAGAAGCGCTAGCGGTATCTCCATTATCATCAGCCTCAAGCACCCCTATAGATGGGATAGCTTCTTCAGATAAGCTCAACGGTCCTTGAACAGAAAGCTGAGGTATATCATTGATAGGGTTAACAGCAACAGTCACTGTCGCTACATTCGATTCATGGCCTGCCAAATCCTTAATAGTGTATGTAAAGGTATCTACACCATAAAAGTTAGCGTTCGGCGTATAAGTAACTGTACCGTCACCATTTACAACAACACTGCCATTACCGGGGTTAGACTGAATAACAATGGAATCTGGATCCAAATCACCATCAGCATCAAAATCATTATCATCTAAATCAATAAGAACAGCGGTCTCTTCATTAGTAGTGATAGGAGAGCTTACTGGTGTAGATAGATTCTCCGTTACCCATACATTGTTATCACTTGAATCAAGTAGCTGTAGGTCAAATATATACTGACCACCTTGATCCCAATAATAAACCTCAACGGTATGCTGACCGCCGGTTAAATCAACGGTTTTAATTGATTCTGTTGGTGATGTGATAGTGTCATATTCAAAAATATCAACCCCATCAATATAGATTACAAACCCATCATCATGGTGAACATCAAACGTATACGAGCCATCGGCAGGAATATCAATCAACCCTGACATATGAATCACACCGTCTGTAGCCTCTTCTGTACTAGTACCTTCGATCGAAGCGGCATCCTGTTTCAAGAACCACTCAAGATTGGACGGAACACCACCCGATGCAGCAACATCATCAGCAAGATCACCGTTGCCTTCTGCTTCACCAGTGTCATAACGATTATTACTATTAGTATCTGTATACCCATAGTTAATTTGAGTCGATGTGAATGTGATCTCAGCGTCGTTCGCAGCCACATAATCTTTAACTTCTTGCAGAGTTGCTAAGTTGCCACCATCAATACCTTCGCGATAACCATAATACTCAGATGCAAGACCACCCGAAATTGGAACGCCCTCTGGATCATCAACAGCTACAGGTACGTGATCATTATCAGTGATCTGCGTTTCAACACTGTTATTGGTCGCATCTTCAGCAATATGCTCGAAGTTAGTATCGGTAATGGTATCGATCGCAATAGTGAAGCTCTCTGCACCTTCCGCTAACACATCATCTAAGGTATCGATCGTGAACGTGTTTGAGTTGCTACCTGCTGGGATCTGAACGCTAGCTTGGCCGGTGAAGTCTGTTCCATCAACGGCTACACCGCTGTAGGTGAAAGTCACAGTGATCGGGGTCGTTACATCCGCTGCAGGCTGATCAACACTGATGGTATAAGGCGTTGTTGTATCGCCTTCGATAACAGACGCTGGGCCCGTTAGGGAGATATACGCGGTTTCCGTATCCGGTTCAGTCGTATTGGGATCCGTGTCATCGGTGATCTGCGTTTCAACACTGTTATTGGTCGCATCAGCGCCGATCGTTGGATAGTTGGTATCCGTGATGCTGTCGATCGCAATGGTGAAGCTCTCTGCACCTTCGGCCAATACATCATCTAAGGTATCGATGGTAAACGTATTCGAGTTGCTACCCGCTGGAATATCAACACTGGCAACACCGGTGAAGTCTGTTCCATCAACGGCAACACCGCTGTAGGTAAAGGTCACGGTAATCGGGGTCGTTACGCTGGCCGCTGGCTGATCAACAGCTACGGTATACGGCGTGGTGGTATCCCCTTCGATAACAGACGATGGACCGGTTAACGACACGGTTGCGCCATCATTATCAATAATGGTGGTCTCAACACTGTTGCTGGTCGCATCTTCAGCAATATGCTCGAAGTTAGTATCGGTGATGCTATCGATCGTAATAGTGAAGCTCTCAGCACCTTCTGCTAGGGCATCATCCAAGGTACCGATCGTAAAGGTATTTGAGTTGCTACCTGCTGGGATCTGAATTGAACCTTGACCTGTGAAGTCTTGACCATCTTTCGCAACACCCGTGTAGGTGAAGGTTACGGTGATTGGTGTAGTGACATCGCCTGCTGGCTGGTCAACGCTGACGGTATACGGCGTAGTGGTATTACCTTCAACAACACTACCAGGCCCTGCAATAGAGACATAAGCCGTTTCAGTATCCGGTTCCGTCGTATTTGGATCCGTGTCATCGGTGATCTGCGTTTCAACACTGTTGTTGGTCGCATCTTCAGCAATATGCTCGAAGTTAGTATCGGTAATGGTATCGATCGCAATAGTGAAGCTCTCTGCACCTTCGGCCAATACATCATCTAAGGTATCGATGGTGAACGTGTTTGAGTTGCTACCCGCTGGGATATCAACACTCGCAACACCCGTGAAGTCTGTGCCATCAATGGCAACACCACTGTAGGTGAAGGTTACGGTGATTGGTGTAGTAACATCGCCTGCTGGCTGATCAACGCTGATGGTATACGGCGTTGTAATATCGCCTTCAATCACCGTTGCTGGGCCGGTAAGTGAAACAGTGGCTGTTTCAGTATCCGGTTCTGTCGTATTTGGATCCGTGTCATCGGTGATCTGCGTTTCAACACTGTTGTTGGTCGCATCTTCAGCAATATGCTCGAAGTTAGTATCGGTAATGGTATCGATCGTAATGGTGAAGCTCTCAGCACCTTCCGCCAACACATCATCTAAGGTATCGATCGTGAACGTGTTTGAGTTGCTACCCGCTGGGATCTCAACGCTAGCTTGGCCGGTGAAGTCTTCGCCATCTTTCGCAACACCGCTGTACGTGAAGGTTACGGTGATCGGTGTAGTGACATCCGCGGCAGGCTGATCTACAGCGACCGTGTACGGTGTCGTTGTATTACCTTCGATAACAGACGTTGGGCCAGTCAGTGAAACAGTGGCTGTTTCAGTATCCGGTTCCGTCGTATTTGGATCTGTGTCATCAGTGATCTGCGTTTCAACACTGTTGTTGGTCGCATCTTCAGCAATATGCTCGAAGTTAGTATCGGTAATGGTATCGATCGCAATGGTGAAGCTCTCTGTACCTTCCGCCAATACATCATCTAAGGTATCGATCGTGAAGGTGTTGCTGTTGCTACCTGCTGGGATCTGAACGCTAGCTTGGCCGGTGAAGTCTGTTCCATCAACGGCTACACCGCTGTAGGTGAAGGTCACAGTGATCGGGGTCGTTACATCCGCTGCAGGCTGATCAACACTGATGGTATAAGGCGTTGTTGTATTGCCTTCGATAACAGACGCTGGGCCCGTTAGGGAAATATACGCGGTTTCAGTATCCGGTTCTGTTGTATTCGGATCCGTGTCATCGGTGATCTGCGTTTCAACACTGTTATTGGTCGCATCAGCGCCGATCGTTGGATAGTTGGCATCCGTGATGCTGTCGATCGCAATGGTGAAGCTCTCGGCACCTTCGGCCAACACATCATCTAAGGTATCGATGGTAAACGTATTCGAGTTGCTTCCCGCTGGGATATCAACACTCGCAACACCCGTGAAGTCTGTTCCATCCACCGCAACACCGCTGTAGGTAAAGGTCACGGTAATCGGGGTCGTTACGCTGGCCGCTGGCTGATCAACAGCTACGGTATACGGCGTGGTGGTATCCCCTTCGATAACAGACGATGGACCGGTTAACGACACGGTTGCGCCATCATTATCAATAATGGTGGTCTCAACACTGTTGCTGGTCGCATCTTCAGCAATATGCTCGAAGTTCGTATCCGTAATGCTATCGATCGTAATAGTGAAGCTCTCAGCACCTTCTGCTAGGGCATCATCCAACGTACCGATCGTAAAGGTATTTGAGTTGCTGCCCGCTGGGATATCAATCGTTCCGACACCGGTGAAGTCCGTTCCATCAACGGCAACACCGCTGTAGGTGAAGGTCACAGTGATCGGGGTCGTTACATCGCCCGCTGGCTGATCTACAGCTACGGTATATGGCGTGGTGGTATTACCTTCTACAACACTGCTTGGGCCTGTAATAGAGACGTAAGCCGTTTCAGTATCCGGTTCCGTCGTATTTGGATCCGTGTCATCGGTGATCTGCGTTTCAACACTGTTGTTGGTCGCATCTTCAGCAATGTGCTCGAAGTTAGTATCGGTAATGGTATCGATCGTAATGGTGAAGCTCTCAGCACCTTCCGCCAACACATCATCTAAGGTCGCGATAGTAAAGGTGTTGCTATTGCTACCTGCAGGGATCTCAACGCTAGCTTGGCCGGTGAAGTCTTCACCATCTTTCGCAACACCACTGTAGGTGAAGGTTACGGTGATTGGTGTAGTAACATCGCCCGCTGGCTGATCAACGCTGATGGTATACGGCGCTGTAATATCGCCTTCAATCACCGTTGCTGGGCCGGTAAGTGAAACAGTGGCTGTTTCAGTATCCGGTTCCGTCGTATTTGGATCCGTGTCATCAGTGATCTGCGTTTCAACACTGTTGTTGGTCGCATCTTCAGCAATATGCTCGAAGTTGGTATCGGTAATGGTATCGATCGTAATGGTGAAGCTCTCAGCACCTTCCGCCAACACATCATCTAAGGTATCGATCGTGAAGGTGTTGCTGTTGCTACCCGCTGGGATCTCAACGCTAGCTTGGCCGGTAAAGTCTTCGCCATCTTTCGCAACACCACTGTACGTGAAGGTTACGCTGATCGGTGTAGTGACATCGCCTGCTGGCTGATCAACACTGACGGTATACGGCGTAGTGGTATCGCCTTCAACAACACTGCTAGGCCCTGCAATAGAGACATAAGCCGTTTCTGTATCTGGCTCAGTGGTATTGGGATCCGTGTCATCAGTGATCTGCGTTTCAACACTGTTGTTGGTCGCATCTTCAGCAATATGCTCGAAGTTCGTATCCGTAATGGTATCGATCGCAATGGTGAAGCTCTCTGCACCTTCGGCCAATACATCATCTAAGGTATCGATCGTGAAGGTGTTGCTGTTGCTACCCGCTGGGATCTGAACGCTAGCTTGGCCTGTGAAGTCTTGACCATCTTTCGCAACACCACTGTACGTGAAGGTTACGGTGATCGGTGTAGTAACATCGCCTGCTGGCTGATCAACACTGATGGTATAAGGTGTTGTCGTATTACCTTCAATTACCGTTGTTGGACCGGTAAGTGAAACCGTCGCTGTTTCAGTATCCGGTTCAGTGGTATTGGGATCCGTATCATCGGTGATCTGCGTTTCAACACTGTTATTGGTCGCATCAGCGCCGATCGTTGGATAGTTGGTATCCGTGATGCTGTCGATCGCAATGGTGAAGCTCTCAGCACCTTCCGCCAATACATCATCTAAGGTATCGATCGTGAAGGTGTTGCTGTTGCTACCCGCTGGGATCTGAACGCTAGCTTGGCCGGTGAAGTCTTCACCATCTTTCGCAACACCACTGTACGTGAAGGTTACAGTGATCGGTGTAGTTACACTATCCGCTGGCTGATCAACGCTGACGGTATACGGCGTAGTGATATTGCCTTCAATAACACTTGACGGGCCTGTTAGGGAGACTGTCGCGGTGTCATTATCAATAATGGTGGTCTCAACACTACTATTGGTCGCATTTCCAGCAATATGCTCGAAGTTCGTATCCGTAATGCTATCGATCGTAATGGTGAAGCTCTCTGCACCTTCTGCTAGGGCATCATCCAAAGTACCGATCGTAAAGGTATTTGAGTTGCTGCCCGCTGGGATATCAATCGTTCCAACACCTGTGAAGTCTTGACCATCTTTCGCAACACCGCTGTAGGTGAAGGTTACGGTGATCGGGGTCGTTACATCGCCCGCTGGCTGATCTACAGCTACGGTATATGGCGTAGTGGTATCGCCTTCAACAACACTTGATGGGCCTATCAGTGAAACGGTCGCCGTTTCAGTATCTGGTTCGGTCGTGGTTGGATCGGCATCATCCAAAATCTGCGTTTCAACACTACCGTTAGTCGCATCTTCAGCAATATGCTCGAAGTTAGTATCGGTAATGGTATCGATCGTAATGGTGAAGCTCTCAGCGCCTTCGGCCAACACATCATCTAAGGTATCGATCGTGAAGGTGTTGCTGTTGCTACCTGCAGGGATCTCAACGCTAGCCTGACCGGTGAAGTCTTCACCATCTTTCGCAACACCGCTGTACGTGAAGGTTACGGTGATCGGTGTAGTAACATCGCCTGCTGGCTGATCAACACTGACGGTATACGGCGTAGTGGTATCGCCTTCAACAACACTGCTAGGCCCTGCAATAGAGACATAAGCCGTTTCTGTATCTGGCTCAGTGGTATTTGGATCCGTGTCATCGGTGATCTGCGTTTCAACACTGCCGTTGCTCGCATCCACAACAACATGTTCAAAGTTGGTATCGGTGATGGTATCGATCGTAATGGTGAAGCTCTCAGCGCCTTCCGCCAACACATCATCTAAGGTATCGATCGTGAAGGTGTTGCTGTTGCTACCTGCTGAGATCTCAACGCTAGCTTGGCCGGTAAAGTCTTCGCCATCTTTCGCAACACCGCTGTACGTGAAGGTTACGGTGATCGGTGTGGTTACACTGGCCGCTGGCTGATCAACACTAATGGTATAAGGTGTTGTAGTATTTCCTTCAATAACAGTAGAAGGGCCTGTAAGCGAAATAGTCGCAGTATCTTCGTCACCTGGAGGATTATCAGAGCCGACCTGGTCTTCAATTGTAGTAGTAATACTTCCATCACCTACAACTAAATTTTCATAACCGCCCCCAGTGCTACCCGTAATACTTACAGTGAACTGCTCACCATTATCGGCATATGAGTCATCTGTAGTCACTACATCAAATGTTGTAGATATAGTACCTGCAGCAATGATGACATTTGTATTAACAGGAACTAAATCACCGTTATCTGTAGTGATATGCCCAGTAACTACACTTATAACGAGATCTGTTAACGGTGGATTACTTACCGTAACCGTATATGTTGCCACCTCACCTTCAACGACCGTTGTCGGCCCATCAATATCTAATACAACTGTATCTTCATCCCCTGGAGGGTTATCACTGCCGACCTGATCCAAAATTGTTGTCGTAACAGCGCTGGCATCAAATTCTATATTTTCAAAACCGCCGCCCACAACGCTGTCAAAAGAAACATTGTACTGCTCACCACTATCGGCAAAGTAATCATCATTCGTTTGAACGTCAAAAGAGACGGAGCTTTGGCCTGCTGGGATTGTCACATCCATATTTAGAGGGACTAAATCACCATCTTCTGTGGTCACATGACCCGTAACAACACTGATTGTCATATCAGTTAATACAGGCCGACTTACTGTAATAGTATAAGTAGCGATTTCACCCTCAACTACTGTACTAGGACCGTTGATGCTGATAACAGGCTGAACCAAAGCGATCTCATCGCCTTCATATAGAGGTCTATCAGTATCACCCTGACCAAAACCTGTAGTTTCATAACCAGCATTTGGATCAATTTCTTCCGCTGTACGTAGGATATTGACTGTAGTAGAGCCTTCGTTACCTTCAGCACCCTGCTCACCACCAGCAGCGGTTTCTTCTGCAACATCAGTAGGGTCGGCACCTGCTAAAATAGCTGCTTGAATCGATTCGGCATCAGCAGTAGCTTCGCTCGTATCAAAATTATCAGACTCTAGATATGTTTCACTACTCGCCAACCAATTCTGGCCGCCATCTAATTTGACTAGGTCACCATTATCCATAGCAATTTCTATAGATGCATCAGGTGTAACACGAATAAGCTCATCTGCATGAACCTCATCGCCCAGCGTCAAAATGCGCTCAGAACCATCGGATTGAATTGCAACTGCGCGACCAATTAAGTGTGAAACCGTACCTATAACACTCATATCTAATAAAATCCTTTAAAAACCTTTGGGTGATTACACCTTTATAGTTATAAAGCACAATAAAAACTATTGTACCGAGGTACAGGTGGGCTCAATTCTTGAGATTTTTTTATATATTTTTTATATAGATAGCAAAAACACCTCCGTAGACTTAGCCCAATAAAAAACACATAAAAGCACAACCCCCTGAACAACAAACAACCAATTATTAAAACTACTGTTTAACTATCAACCAACCCAGCCAATCTTTTAAAAAATTGGCAAAAATCTCTTGACGATCTGCAGCTGCGTCATTAAGATACGCCGCACTTTCGAGGTACAGATCCCTGATAGCTCAGTTGGTAGAGCAGTAGACTGTTAATCTATTGGTCGCTGGTTCGAGTCCAGCTCAGGGAGCCA